>JAHIZQ010000135.1 GCA_018814505.1 Candidatus Omnitrophota bacterium | reverse complement strand
GGTTTTTGGGTCAATATTTGCTTCTTTGAGAGGCTTAACCCAGCCGAGAGAATATTTTGAAGTGGCGGAATCCGCGAAACAAGTGCCGACGGTTCAGTTTTAAAAATTGGAGACCTATCATGATGCAAAAAAACGCGTTAAAAGCTGTGTTTGAAAAATCTTTGAAACTTACATCAATGGAATCGTGTCTTATTGTTACCGACACTTTAAAGCTGTCTATAGCCCAGGCGTTTTACGAATATGCGCAAATGATTACAGATAAGGTAAAGCTTGTGGTAATAGATCCGGCGCGTGAACATGGCGCGGAACCTTCACAAAATGTCGCGGAAATCATGTTGCGGTATAATGTCCAACTGCTTATAACCCAAAAATCTTTAACACATACTTTAGCGCGGCGTCAGGCTACGCTAAAAGGCGCCAGAATAGCGACAATGCCTTCTATTACGGAAGACATTGCGAACAGGTGTCTGGACATTGATTATGAAGATTTAAAAAAAGAATCAAACAGGATTTGCACGATCTTAAAAAAAACACGGAAAGTAAAAGTAACGACATCGTTAGGAACGGATATTGTTTTTGAAATTGGCATTAAAACATTTTTTGGCGCTAACGGCGGAACTTTTGATTTTCCGGGTGCTTTTGGAAATTTGCCTGAAGGAGAAGTTGCTTTCGCGCCGACGAAAGCTGACGGAGTTTTTATTGTGGACGCGTCTTTCCCGGAAATAGGGATCTTGGATTCGCCGATTACGTTTAAAGTAAAAAACGGGAGCGTGTATGAAATTAGCGGTAAAGACGCCAGTGTGGTAAAAAAACGTCTTGACGCGGTTGGTCATAAAGCCTATCGCGTGGCGGAACTGGGAATAGGTCTTAATCCAAAAGCGAAAATTACGGGTTGTATTCTTGAAGATGAAAAAGTAGCGGGTACTGTGCACATCGCGCTTGGCAACAATTTGTTCGGTGGCGGCACAAACGACGTGCCTTTGCATTTAGACGGTGTTATAACAAAACCGACAGTTTATCTAGACGAAGAAAAAATCATAGAAGACGGAAACTTTTGTTTAAACATTATTGAAGTTTAAATATAGAAAAAAGCAGGGTTTTACAAATGAAACACAAGGTTTGCGGAATAATTCTTGCCGGCGGCGCTGGTAAACGTATGAAAACAAAACAGGCAAAACAGTTCCTGGAAATCGCTGGCAAGCCTATCATTATGCATACACTTGAACTCTTTGACGAGAACGTATCAATTTCGGATATTGTAATTGTATGCCGCAAAACCGATATTAAACATTTACGGAAACTAATAAACGCGGCTAAGTTAAAAAAAATACATAAAATAGTTGCCGGAGGTAAGACGCGCCAGGCGTCGTCTTTTATTGGGGTACAAAACGCGCCTTGCGGAACTAAATTTGTTTTAATTCACGATGCGGTAAGACCTTTCGCGGATAAGGTAATCATAGAAAAAGTTTTATCTGCGGCAAAAAAATACAATGCCGCTGGTCCCGCAATCCAAACCGAAGACACTTTGGTTTTAGAAACAAAAGGGTTTATCCATGGAATTATTGACAGGAAAAACATTAAACGTATACAAACGCCGCAGGCATTTAAGTATACCGAAATACTCTCAGCGCATAAATACGCGAAGGTCAATGGGATAACCTCGATTACGGATGATTGCGGTTTGATTCTTCAAATGGGCGGTGAAATAAAACTAACCCCAGGGTCATCTTCTAATATCAAGATTACGACCCGCAAAGATTTAGTTTTTGCTGAAAAATATGTTTTTGAACGGAACAAAAACCTTAAATCCGAACAATAAATCGTGTATCGATATAAAGATCGACAAAATATTACGCGTAGTGTAATATTTCACATATACTTGGGATAATAGTAAAAACTCAAAAAATACTAAAAACCAATAGGGGCTTGTTATGAAAACACAAAGAGTATTAGTAGTTGATGACAATAAAGATTTTGCGGATGTTTTCTGCGACATTTTACGTACGAATAATTATAAAGCGGACAGTTGTTATAGCGGGGAACAAGCTTTAAGTCTTTTATCCTCAGATGAATACGATGTTGTGTTTCTGGATATAAGAATGCCGAGAATGAACGGTGTGGAAACGTTAAAAGAAATCAGGAAAGACAATTCTGAAATAATGGTTGTAATAATGACAGGATATTCGGTTGATGAATTAGTTCATAAAGCTCTTGAAGAGAAGGCTTCAGAAATTATATACAAACCTTTCGAAATAGATAAGGTTTTAGCGCTCTTAAAAAATTCATCTGATTAAAAACACGAATTTTATACGCGTTCAAACCTCTTTAAAAACGATTACAATCTTAT
>JAHIZQ010000134.1 GCA_018814505.1 Candidatus Omnitrophota bacterium | reverse complement strand
TTACCACTAAAGAAATTGAAGAATTTCTTCCGGAATTGGAAAAGGCGGTAGAAGACGCGAATAAAAAACTTAGGCTTTTAGTTGATTCCACCAAAATGACGGGTGCGAATATTAAGTCGGAATGGGAAATTTTTAAGTTTCTGAAGAAACATATAAAAGATATTCAGCTTATCGCGATAGTCGGCGCGCATTCATGGTCAAAAGTTATGAATGAAATTCTTATTGAATCGGTTTTTGGCGAAGCGCCCACACTGTATTTTAAGCCGGAAGAAATTGAAGATGCCTGGAAGTGGCTGAGTGCCGCACCCGATCCAAAGCATACACGGGTGCGAAGATATGTTGACAGCAATAAAGGGCTCTTTACAAAATATAGTTCACCAGATTATATTTAAATCCAGGAGAACTGGAGGTCAGTGGGAAGAAAGGATAAATATATGCGGTACACAAAAATTCTTGAAAAATTTGGACAGTACAAAGATAAAATTCCACGTAAAGAATTAGATGAATTTTTTGATTCTTTAGAACCAGTAGCCATAGATGAATTTAAGGGGGAATGGCAGGTAAAATTTCTTTTTACAAAAGAAGGAACAGGCTCTAAGTTGGAAACTTTTATCAGGGTTTTTCCTGTTTTCCGGGTGTATGGTAAAAAGTTTTTGGGTCAAGATAAGGTAAAGGCGTGGATTTATCGCATTTCTGGAATTAAATTCAGTATTCTCGGTGCTAGCGCTGTTTTAAGAAAAGTGGAATTCAGAAATAAACTTTCAACTTCTATGGTCTATAATTATTTACCATTAATTGATAATTTTAGAAAAATAGATGAGTTTACTATAATGGGCGTAATGGAAATAAAGGGGGAAACAGCCCTTTATTTTTATTTAAAAAAATGAATAATAGAATACGTGTGTTAAATTTTGATGATAGCGTTACGAAACAAATAAAGCTTCTTGAGAAATATGACGCGGAAGTTATTGATTTCAAGCGCTTAGCTGGCTCAGCGCGTTTTTGGATAAATAAAAAAACTAAAAAAGAAATCACGCTCCGTACGAGTTCTTCTTCTAAAAATTCCGTTACTTTTCTTGGCTCAGGCGATTTTCACCATATAAGCAGTATTCTTATAAAGGAGTTTACGGAACCGGTAACAGTTATTAATTTTGATTTCCATCCGGATTGGTGTGTTTTTCCGCCATGGTTAAGTTGTGGGTCATGGGTCGCGGAAACACTTAAAAGTGCGAATGTGGCAAAAGTCGTTTTGCTTGGTATGGGTTCCCGGGAGGCATCAAGTTTTTCGGTTCAGGCCGGAGACTATGCTGAGCTTCAAAATAATAGAATAGAAATATATCCGTGGGCGCAAAAACCCTCAACAGCGTTTTTTCGGAACATTCCGAAAAATAAATCAATGATAACGGAAAAGCGAGGAATTTTTACTAAAATTTATTGGAATGAACTGAAAGATAAGAATTTAACAGAGTTTTTACACAGTATTATTATGTCTTTCCCCACAAAACGTGTCTATATATCCATTGATAAAGATTGTCTGGAAAAACAAGTTTCACTCACAAATTGGGAGGACGGCGGGCTTTCTTTGGAGAATCTTTTATTAATGTTAAAAATTATAAAACAAGAAACTGATATAGTCGGCGTTAACGTTACGGGAGATTATTCAAAAGTTTTTATTCGCGGTATAATCAAAAAAGTTATTTCACATCTTGATCATCCAAAAAACTTTTCAGCAAAAGCTGTAAGTGAGGCTGATATTACTAGAATAAATGAAAATACAAATATGGAAATTATGAAAATCTTGGCGTAATAAAGTTATTAGTCTAAGATTTCTTCAACAATATCAAAGTTTTTATGAAAATTTATGTCAGAAGTGAGATGTGGAATCTTAAATTGACTGTCATGTGAGCCGTTTTTTATCTTTTGTAGTCTAAACTTTTCAAAACTGCCTTTACATAGCACTTTTAAAACAGGGTGCGCCAGTTCCTGCGCCGTTCTATTAAAATCATATTCTTCGTTAATAAGGCGCAGTTCTTTTTCAATAATCCGTAAGAGTTCTCTTTTCTTTTCCCGTACCGGATCTCCATGGAATTCTACTAAAAAGGCATATCTCGCTGAATTTACTAGTTCCAGAGAGGCCACGAAAAGTTCTAAAGATAGATCACAAGTTGCAGTTGCATTTTTTACTGCTGTAACTATTTGTGATTCATAAACTTTTTCACCTGTTGCGGAAGTAACATTAACGCCTTTTTGCACAAATTCGATTAGCGGGGTTTTATTGAAAAAACCGTTAACTCGAATCAGGTCATCAATGTTGTACCGGTAGAGGCCGCCAGGGGTTGTCAGGACTACAAAGTATTCCTGACCCAATTCCAATTGATCGCATAAAAGAACCCTTTGTTTTTTTATGCCCGCGTCTTCACGTGGTATAAATTCATAAAAATTTGTGGTAATTGCTAAAATTCCTTCCGCGTTTTCGTCTTTTATCGGGATGGAACTACGCATTTCGCTGGAAAAATATCCGAAATCCCTTAGAGGTATATTCCCAAAGTATTTTGGAAATTTATCCAAATATAATTCCATTGAACCGCGTTTCCAGCATTCTATTACTTGAAGGCGTGGCCAGAAATCTTTTGGCAAAAGAACATTTTTTTCTTTTAGGATTTTTTTAAGTTCATCCGATCTTTTCGGGTTGGGGCGCAGGGATGTTTCTATGGCTTTACGGATGTGTGGCGGTATATCCAAACTTTTCTTGAGAGTTCCGTTTTGAATGTCTTCGATAAGGTCATCCTGCACAGTTTCTATTAGGCGACAGAGAAGAATTATTGTGCTAGGCGTCATGGTGGCTATAATGGAGACATTATGTTCCATCGCGATGCGTAGTATTGTATAGTAACGCGAGTTGTAATCGTCAATTTCAAAAACTTCATAGGGTAGAGAATAAGCACTTTTTATCGATGGTGGAAGATGCTTATAGGCGTGTCCGCTTTCAGCGCCAAAAAGGATACCACCCGGGGTGTAGCCCACGGTTTCAGGGCTTACTATGGCAAGAATTTTTCCTGTGGTGATTTTTGGATGATCTCGACAGACATAATAGGCGGATAAATTTAGGACATGTGAATTCTTTTTCTGGGAATATTTTGTTACGGGAACAAGTTTTGGTTTTCCGGTTGTGCCGCTTGTAATGCTGAAAAAAATCGGGTTATCTTTCGTAAGGATATTTCGTTCGCCATTTGTTATTCTGTCCATGAGCGGACGAAGAGATTCGTAATTTGTTAAAGGTACGCGGTTACGGTATTCGTCCGCGGATTTTATTGAGGAAAATCCATGTTTTAATCCGTATTCTGTCTTGCGGTTACGCGAAAGCAGTTCACGAAGTATTTTTGCCTGTGCTTTGACAGGATTTTTTGTCTTTTTTTCAAAGGCTTTTGCTTTTAAGCCCAAGAGTTTTAAAGTATAATAAATAAGATTCATATAGTCCCTTCCGAAGTAAGTCTACATTTATAAGGTTCGAAATGCAAGTTTAATTGTTGTAAGATTACGAGTATAATGAATGTTTTAAGAGAAAGATATTTTAACAAACGCTGAACCCTGTGCCGGAAGGAGTACAAATGAAAACAATAATTTGTTTGAGTATGTTTTTGGTTATACTTAATTCTAATGTTGCAATATGTGTGTCAGAAGAAAAGCCTCAGGAAACAAATGTTTCAGTAAAACCTATGCATTGGGAAAATTCAGAAATGGAAAGTGAAATAGCGGAAAGCCTTCCACCTGGGGAAAAGATAAAACAAACCCCCAGATACAAAGCTCGTCTTAGAGATCTCGAGCGGGCATATGAAGCGGGAGAATTTACTCGGACAGAATATGTCCAAAGGCGCCGTGAGTTGGACGCGATAAGTGAAAAGGTTAAGGAGTAGTAACGCTTAGATCCCGGGTCATCCCCGCACAAAGTGCGGGGGATAACCCGGTGGATTTTGCGTTCGAAATTAACTGAAGTTCCTTCGTTTGTCATTGCGGAATTGACCGAGAGGAGATATCCGCGATCTATTGTGATCGGTAATGTTTATAATTCTTGATGTTTCACAAAGATAAACAAGTCTTGTAATTGATGGTACGTATAACGTATAATAATGGTCTAACCAAAGAGGTTTTAAGCATAACATGGGTGTAGAAAAAACATATATATTGGGAATTTCAGCGTTTTATCATGATGCGGCCGCGTGTCTTACGTGTGATGGTGAACTTGTTGCCGCAGTACAGGAAGAGCGTTTTACGCGCAAGAAACATGATCCGTCATTTCCTGAAAATGCCGTGAAATATTGCCTTAAATCAGCCGGGATTACCATTAAAAACGTTAGTTTGGTCGCTTTTTATGATAAACCTTTTTTGAAATTTGAACGTATCTTGGAAACTCATTTAGCTTATGCCCCCTTTGGAGTGAGGTCTTTTCTTTCAGCGATTCCGCCATGGATTAAACAAAAACTCTTTATTAAAGAAAATATAAGAGACGTTTTACGGTATGATGGCGAGTTTATTTTTCCGGAACATCATCATTCGCACGCGGCAAGCGCCTTTTATCCGTCTCCGTTTGACACTGCGGCTGTTTTAACAGTAGACGGTGTCGGAGAATGGGCAACAGTTAGTTTTGGTAAGGGGGAAGGCAAAAAAATAGAACTTTTTCAAGAAATAAAGTTTCCCCATTCTTTGGGATTATTATATTCGGCTTTTACGTATTATTGCGGGTTTAAAGTTAATTCGGGTGAATATAAGCTTATGGGGCTTGCTCCATATGGAGAACCTGAATATGTTGATTTAATTTTGAATAATTTAATAGACTTGAAACCCGATGGATCTTTTAAACTCGATATGAAATATTTTAATTATTGCTCGGGGATGACAATGACTAACAAAAAGTTTAATCGCCTTTTTGGCGAGGCGCCGCGCAGGCGCGAAAGCGAATTAAGCCAAAAGCATATGGATTTAGCTAAATCCGTGCAGGTAGTTACGGAGATGGCTGTCATGAACATGGCAAAACATGTCTATAAGGAAACAGGTTGTAATAATTTGTGTTTGGCTGGAGGGGTCGCGCTAAACTGCGTTGCTAACGGTAAGGTGTTGCGAGAAGGCCCGTTTGATAATATTTGGATACAACCCGCTTCTTCGGATGCGGGCGGTGCGATAGGCGCCGCGTTAGTCGCGTGGCATGAATATTTAGGAAAAGAACGTGTTGTTACGAAGGGAAAAGACCGCCAAAGAGCTAGTCTTTTAGGGCCTTCTTTCGATGATGAACATATTGAATCTTATCTTATTCGGAACAATATACCTTATGAAAAGCTTTCTGCTTCAAAAGTTGCCAAAATAACGGCAGACCTTATCGCGGCGCAGAAAGTTATCGGTTGGTTCCAGGGGAAAATGGAATTTGGGCCGCGTGCGCTTGGGGCAAGAAGCATTTTAGGCGACCCTAGGTCAGAAAAAATGCAGTCAATTATTAATAGGAAGATAAAGTTTAGAGAGTCCTTCAGGCCTTTCGCGCCAAGTATTATCGCGGAAAAAAGCGCGGAATATTTTGATTTAATCGGCGAAAGTCCATATATGCTACTCGTCGCGCCGGTTTCAAAGGAGAAGAGAATCCAAAATGATCAAGTTGGGTTAATCGGGCTTGAGAAGCTAAAGGTTAAAAGGTCGCGTATTCCGGCAATAACACATGTTGATTATTCCGCGCGTGTACAAACGGTAAAACGTGAAGATAATTCGCGTTATTACGATATGATAAACGCGCTTTATGAAAATCATGGATGTCCATTAGTTATAAACACTTCTTTTAACGTACGCGGTGAACCTATTGTTTGTACGCCAGAAGACGCGTACAAGTGCTTCATGCGGACAAACATGGATTATCTTGTAATGGAAAATTTTGTTATAGATAAAACTAAACAAGATTCGGCGCGTCTTCGGCTTGAGGAAGTATTTGAATTTGAACTCGATTAACGCTAAGATGGTAATTAAATAATGAAAAAAACTACAAAAAAAGATTTAAGACAATTCGGCATAGTTTTGGGAATCGAGCTTGGTGCGTTTGGGACGATTCATTTTTTGAAACACCATGTAGGTGCTTGTAAATGGTTTTTCAGTTTTTCCGTGATATCTTTAAGTTTTGGTATATTATTTCCGGAAAAATTAAAACCTGTTTATAAAGCGTTTATAAAAATATCACACGTTATATGATGGGTTAACACAAGAGTTATCCTTTTGATGGTTTATTATTTTATTGTAACTCCGATAGGGGTAGTAATGAGAGTTTTTGGGAAAGATATTTTGGACATAAAAATTGATAAAACCGCGGAAAGCTATTGGCTTAAAAAACCCGCAAAGCTTTCCGATAAGGAACGGTTAACAAAACAGTTTTAGCTGAAAGGAATAGATTATGGGAAAAATGTCTATAATTAAGGAACTTTGGGATTTTTTAAAAATAAGAAAAAAATGGTGGCTGTTGCCGCTGATTATAGTACTGCTTTTATTGGGAATAATACTAATTTTCACAGAATCTTCCGCGCTAGCGCCGTTCATTTATACGTTATTTTAATATTTTGCTATAGGTTTTTTATTAATTGAAGGAAAGTAAAAAATTGAGGGACAGGCCAATTTGAAGTGGCAAGTTGAGATAAAATTTTCAATAATTGTGGTGTGCCTGTTTTGTTTTTTTATGTCAGCTGAAAAATCTTTTTCAAATGATCGTGATAATGTTTCCGCTAAAAAGAAGATAATGGTGGAGATGCAAATAAAGGCGAGAGGTGTTAATGCGACTAATGTGCTTAGCGCTATGGAAAAAGTTGACCGGCACTTGTTTGTTCCACAGGCATTTAGAGAAAACGCCTATCTTGACTCGCCTCTTCCTATAGGGTATGGCCAGACAATTTCTCAACCATACATTGTTGCTTACATGACGGAGCAGATTAAACCACAGAAAAATATGCGTGTCCTTGAAATCGGCACAGGGTGCGGGTACCAGGCGGCCGTATTAGCGGAAATAGTTAAGGAAGTTTATACGATTGAAATTTTAGCACCTCTTGCCGAAGCCGCTAAAAAAAGACTAAAATTGTTAGGCTATAATAATGTAACGGTGGAGTGTGCCGATGGATATAAGGGGCTTCCCGAATACGCGCCCTTTGACGCGATTATTGTAACTGCCGCGCCGCCGGAAATTCCGGAAGAACTAATTGAACAGCTCAAAATCGGAGGGAAAATGATAGTCCCGGTGGGCACATCGTTTCAGCAACTGTACTTGATAGAGCGTACCGAAGAAGGAACTAAACAACAAGTTTTACTGCCAGTTAGGTTTGTGCCGATGGTTAAGTCGGAATAAATTCCAGGTAAATATTTTATTTCAGGGAGGGGAAAATGAAACTTTATTTAATTCAGCATGGGCTTTCAGTTTCCGAAGACGTAGACCCGCAAAAACCTTTAAGCGAAGAAGGCAAGGCGCAGACGGAGAAAGCGGCAAGGCTTTTAAAAGCGGAAAGGGTAAATGTTGAGAATTTGTGGTTTAGTAAAAAAATGCGCGCTGTACAGACCGCGCAGATAATTTCGCAATACGTAACGCCTTCCAATGCGCGCGAGAGAGACGATTTAAAACCTAATGATCCGGTTGATAAGTTTCCGGGCGAGATTAAAAATCTGGCAGGGGATTTAATGATTGTGGGACATTTGCCTTTTCTGAAAAAATTAACCGTATTACTATTATGCGGAAAAGATGAAGGAGACATTATTTCCTTTAAAAATTCAGGGATAATATGTCTCGGCCATATGGACAAATGGCGTATTGAGTGGTACCTGACTCCAGACTTACTGTAAAGAGTTTACAACTAGTTGACAACTTTAAAAATGAAAATCAACAAAAAGTTGCCAACTAGTTGCCTTTAATCCCAATTTTCTATAAGCAAGTTCGATGTTTTTAGTTTACAACTAGTTGACAACTTTAAATTTTTAATATATACTAAAGTTGTCAACTAAACTAAAAATGGAGACAAAAGTGGATATATGCGGTTTAATTTTAAGGGTATTAAAGAAAAATGGCGAAGTTAAGTCTGCTGATATTGTAATGCTTACAGGTTTTTCTCGTACGTATGTTAACAGGGCTTTTCGGGAGCTGAAAAATGACGGCAAGATTTTACTTATAGGTAAAGCCAATAAGGCCAAGTATATTTTTGCTACGGAATCTGCTTTAGTCGCGGCAAAGGAAAATATTTTAAGAATACGGCGCGTATTTAAAAACGACAATATTGACGAAGATTTTGTGTTTAAAGAAATAAAAAAAAATAACGGAATTTTTCTTAATCTTGTACCGAATATTTCGACTATCGTAGGTTACGCGTTTTTGGAAATGGTAAATAACGCAATAGATCATTCGCAGTCGGATGAAATTGAAATAGTAATTGAGAAAAATGAGAATAGTATTAATTTTTCTGTGACTGATAAAGGTGTGGGTATTTTTAATAACATAATGAAAAAGAAAAGCCTCACAAATGAAATGTCAGCGATTCAAGATCTCCTAAAGGGCAAACTAACAACGATACCGGAAAAACATAGCGGGGAAGGCATTTTTTTTACATCCAAAGTAGCAAGTTTTTTTTCAATACAGAGTTCATGTAAGAAAGTAATTTTTGATAATTTTATGAATGAAGTGCTGGTTAAAGATGCTAGGGAGACTTTTGGCACAAAAATAAGATTTTCTATTAGCCTTGATTCAAAAACAAAAATAGAAGATATTTTTAAACAATATACAGAGGATGACCTTGGATTTAGCAAAACAAAGGTTACGATAAAACTTTATAAACAAGGCACAGAATATATTTCAAGATCACAGGCGCGGCGTGTGTTGACGGGACTAGATAAGTTTAAAACGATTATTTTGGATTTTAAAGACGTAAAACTTGTTGGCCAGGGATTTGCGGATGAAGTGTTTCGTGTGTGGAAATTGCGCTATCCAGGAATAGATATTACTTTTGAAAATGCCGATGAAAATGTAAGTTTTATGATAAAAAGGGCAAAAGAGCAACTTAGCATATAGAAAGAGGTTATGATGAGAGCGATAATAACGGATAAAAAATACGCGGTTATGTATAGAAAATGGCTTGCCCCTGACCCCAAAGCCGTGTTTGTTTTGGTACACGGACTTGGCGCGCAAAGCGCGAGGTGGGATTTTTTGGCAGATTTTTTTATAAAAAATAATATTTCATCTTACGCGATTGAGCTTAAAGGGTTTGGTGAAACCGAAGGACTCAGAGGGCATGTCGATTCATTTGATGTGTATTATGAAGGCATTTATCGAATTTGTGATACGGCGCGGGCAGAGTGCCCAGGAAAAAAGATTTTTATAATTGGCGAAAGTATGGGCGCTTTAATCGCGTTTCAGATAGTTTTACGAAAACCGGATCTTTTTGACGGATTAATTTGTCTTTCGCCTGCGTTTTTAAGTGTATTAAAGTTTTCAATCGGAAAATACATAAAAATATTTAAGGCGATGTTTTTTAAACCGCGTGAACAATTTGAAATGCCTTTTAATGCAGAAATGTGTACACGGGATAAGGATTACCGGGAAGTAATGGATACGGATGATAGGGAACATAGGTTTGCGTCAGCGAAACTGTTAAGTTGTATATTTTCAGCGCAGATGAACAGTCTAATCCGAAAAAATAAGATAAAAATACCGGTATTGTTTTTACTCGCGGGGAAAGACTCGCTGACAACTCCTAAAATAAGCAAAGTTATTTTTCGTGGATTGAAAGTAAAAGACAAAAAACTAATTTTCTATCCTGGATTGCATCATGCTCTTTCAATAGAAAAGGAAAAAGAAAAAGTATTTAAAGATATGCGAGAATGGGTGTTGCCCAGAATCTCGCCAAGACAAAAGAGTGCAATATAACGAGTTTAGTAAAAAGGGATATTTAATGAAATACATTTTAGCAATTGATCAGGGGACAACCGGGAGCCGTGCGGTTATTTATGACAAGAAAGGTCGAAAAATTACCGCGAGTTATCAAGAATTTCCGCAGTATTTTCCAAAACCCGGATGGGTAGAACATAACCCGCAAGAAATCTGGAAAAGCGTGTATGATTCAATCCAAAAAGTTTTAAAAAAAATTCCGGAGGCAGAGATAGAGGCAATAGGCATTACAAATCAGCGCGAAACAACCGTAATTTGGGACAGAAATACCGGTAAACCTTTATATAACGCTATTGTCTGGCAATGTCGGAGAACCGCTGATCGATGTGATAAATTAAAACGCAATAAAAAAGAAGCTTCTTTAATTAGGAAAATAACGGGACTTCCCATTGACGCGTATTTTTCCGCGACAAAAATAGAATGGATATTAAAAAATGTTTCTGGGCTTGCGGTTAAATCTAAAAAGATACAAATTTGTTTTGGTACCACCGACAGTTGGATTCTTTGGAATTTAACCGGAGGAAAGGTTCATGCTACAGATTATACCAATGCTTCACGCACGATGCTTTTTAATATTGACACGTTAAAATGGGACAAAAGGCTTTTAAGAAAATTTAATATTCCAAAAGAAATACTGCCGCAGGTAAAAAAATCGTCAGGGTTTTTTGGAAAAACAGTCAAACTAGGAAAACTTGCGCAAGGCATTCCCGTAACCGGAATAGCTGGAGACCAGCAAGCCGCGCTTGCCGGTC
The DNA here is from genome assembly GCA_018814505.1 of Candidatus Omnitrophota bacterium. Classification (GTDB taxonomy): domain Bacteria; phylum Omnitrophota; class Gorgyraeia; order Tantalellales; family Tantalellaceae; genus JBDRNE01. The sequence goes on along the minus strand of JAHIZQ010000134.1, from coordinate 388 downwards.
AAGCCTGTTTTAATAAAGGAAATGTTAAAAACACATACGGCACGGGAAGCTTTATCCTTCTTAATGCGGGCAACAAGCGCCCTGTGTTGCAACAGGGGCTTATTACTACGTTGGGGTGTGGTGCGAGTGGCGCGCCGATATATGTGATTGAAGGCGCGGTATTTGTCTCTGGAGCCGCGATTCAATGGCTTAGGGACGGGCTAAAAATTTTAAGTTCCGCGGGCGAATCTCAAAAAATGTCTGAAATGCTTCCAGACAATGAAGGCGTATATTTTGTACCCGCGCTTGTCGGGCTTGGCGCGCCTTATTGGGATCAGATGGCGCGTGGCACTATTGTTGGAATTACTCGAGGAACTACGAGAAATCATTTTGCGCGCGCCGCGATAGA
>JAHIZQ010000133.1 GCA_018814505.1 Candidatus Omnitrophota bacterium | reverse complement strand
GTTCCATAAAATACCCCTGTCATGTTCCGGACTGTATACCTCACTGCATTTATACAAAACTTCTACATTCTCTTCCAAAGTACAAAATCCATGAGCAAAACCTTCAGGAATATAAAGCATTTTTTTGTTATCACTGCTTAACACAGCGGAAACCCATTTTCCAAATGAGGGTGAATTATTTCGAATATCCACCGCGACATCTAAAATACTCCCTTTAAGCACTTTTATAAGTTTTGCCTGCGCCATGGGCGGTATTTGAAAATGTAACCCCCTTAACACACCTTTAGCACAGGACTTGGAATGATTCTCTTGTACAAATCGGTTTTTTATTCCAAACTCTGAAAAATCCGTTAACTTATATGTTTCTACAAAAAACCCTCTAGCGTCTTCAAATATACCTGGTTCAATCAGAACTACTTCTCGAATCTTCAATGGCTTAAAACTAAACGGCATTATGCTCCTTCGCTGATAAGAGGTTTAATAAATATTTGCCATAAACCGCGTTGCTGTTCCGGGCTAACCTTTTTAATTGCTCCGAACTAATATATCCTTTGCGGTAACTTACCTCTTCAATACATCCTATTTTTAAACCCTGTCGTTCTTCAATAGTTTTAATAAAAAAAGAAGCATCCATTAACGAATCATATGTGCCGGTGTCAAGCCACGCGTATCCACGGCTTAAAGCTTTTGTTTTAAGTTCGCTTCTTTTAAGATATTCATTATTAACATCCGTAATTTCGAGTTCGCCTCTCGCGGACGGTTTTAAATTCTTGGCGATATCAATTACCTGGTTATCATAAAAATATAAACCCGTTGCCGCCCAGTTTGATTTAGGCTTTTTGGGTTTTTCTTCAATTGAAAGAACTTTAAACTTTTCATCAAATTCAATCACCCCATAACGTTCCGGGTCTTTAACATAATACCCAAATATAAGAGCGCCTTTTTCAAGTAACGCCGCTTCCTGAAGAAGATCCGGAAGACCATGCCCATACAAAATGTTATCCCCCAATATCAGGCTTACTGTATCCTTGCCAATAAATTCTTCCGCCACGATAAAAGCTTCCGCGATCCCGCGCGGCGCGTCCTGCACTTTGTATGTAAGGTTAATTCCGAGATCTCTGCCCGTACCCAATAAGTCTTTAAACCTCGAGGTATCTTTAGGCGTCGAAATAATCAAAATGTCTTTTATCCCGGCAAGCATTAAAACTGATAAAGGATAATAAACAAGAGGTTTATCATATACCGGCAACATCTGCTTGCAAACGCCTTTTGTTATAGGATAAAGCCGTGTCGCTTTCCCTCCCGCTAAGATTATGCCTTTCATTCATCCTCCAGTGTTAATAAACATAGGGACGCAAAAATTTACTCATATCCCTGCATAGCAAAGAATTAAAAATATCTTCCATTATAGGCTGGTTTTTTAAATAAGTTAAAGCCACTTCATCAGTAAAATCTTTGTTGCGCGTATATTTAATTGCAAGATTTTTATCCTGTTCAACTGGCGCTATTTCAAAGATAGTCCCTTTTTTTAAATACGCCATTAATCCTTCCTGAGCGGATTTCACTGCGAACATGCCCAACAAAAACGCATCCACCTTCCGCGCCCCAGGCAAAGCGTGAAAAAGCATCTGTCCTGAATCTAGCCCTTTTGAAAGTAAATGTATAGTAGCACCAACATAGTCCGGCTTACCGTCAAAAAGCGCCCAAAAATTACAACTATTTCCTCTATAGTAGGGTGAAAGTCCCATATGAATATTTAACGCTTTTCGCGATATAAGAAATTCACATAACTCGCCTTTAATAAAACTGCTTCCGAATATAATGTAGAAATCACTTTCAAGAGCCGGTCTTAAAACATCTAGTTCTAATTTATTTAAATCGCCCAATTTTATTGACATAGAACATACATTCGCAGGCAAAAAACGGGGCAAACCAAAAACAGTCTTTTCCGCTTCAATAACATTGCTGAAATATTCCTGCATAACTTTTGTTTTTTTAAAAAAATCTTCCCTTTGTCCTGGAAAAACAGTATTACATTCCTGAATCGCGAAAACCTCATCAGCAATGGAAGCCATCTGTTCAATAAGCGCGATATGGCGCGGCTGATTGCTTGTAAAAACAGTTATCTTCATCCGTTTATCCTTCTCATAACATTAGCGTGATCTTCCCTCTTGAATTCCAACTCAGAAACAGGACATTTTCCCATATTAGACCTGAAACCTATTTTAATATCAAATTCTTTAAGAATAGACATCGTGTCTTGATTGTATGAATTACACGGATGCGCCATAGTTTCAGGATGTTTGTTCAATATTTGATAAAGGATATCATAGTTCAGCTTATATTCTTTCTTTTGTTCTTTCCTGGATAATGAAGCCATTGAAGTGGGATGACTATGCGAATGCAGACCGATAATGTGACCTTTCGAATCTAAATCCTTCAAATGTTTTTCTTTCATCCATAAACCATCTGCAAATTCGTCTATATCAACATTACATTCTTCCATCATTAGACTCATAATCTTCCGATAATTATCTGCGCCGAGCATAATATCCCTAAAATATTTTCGGGGACCGACGACTATGCCACCCATGTCGGTTCCAAATCCGGAAATG
>JAHIZQ010000132.1 GCA_018814505.1 Candidatus Omnitrophota bacterium | reverse complement strand
GACTAGGGGCCGCCGGTTCGAATCCGGCCGTCCCGACCAATTTTGGTTGGCGGGTTGTAAAAAAACAGGGATGCCTGTTCTTTTACAGAAATACGATTGGAGAATTAGATGAAATCCGTAAATATAGGCATAATTGGGCTAGGTACCATAGGTAGGGGGGTTTACTCTGCTATTAAGAGTAACGGCTCTTTGATTGCTAAGAAAACAGGTGTGGTTCTTAAAGTTAAAAGTGTGTGTGATACTGACAAAAAAGCGCTAAAAAGTATAAAGGATAAAACTGTTGCCAAACAATTTTCCGCGGACGCTATTCTTTTAGATAAAGATATCGATATTGTTGTAGAGCTTATTGGCGGAGTTAACCCCGCCAAAAAGATTATATTAAGTGCCTTAGAAAACAAAAAACATGTTGTAACAGCGAATAAGGAACTGATTTCAAAACATTGGAAACCTATTTTTGATGTGGCCGTAAGAAATAATTTATTTGTGAATTTCGAGGCTAGTGTCGGCGGAGCTATTCCTGTTATTCGTGTTATACAAAAAAGTTTTATAGCTGACGATATCAGCACCATCTATGGAATTCTAAATGGAACGACTAATTTTATATTAACGGAAATATTGGAAAAAGCCTGCGCTTTTAAAACTGCCCTTAAAAGTGCTCAGCAAAAAGGTATCGCGGAAAAGAATCCGGAGTTGGATATAAGCGGGAAAGATAGCGCGCATAAACTAGCAATACTTAGTTTGCTTGCCTTCGGACGATACGTTTCACCTGGTAACATTTATACCGAAGGAATTAGTATGATCGAGGCGCAAGATTTGTCTAATGCCGGTAAATGGGGATATAGCATTAAACTTTTAGCAATAGCTAAAAAAGACGGGGGATTATTACAGCTTAGAGTGCATCCCACGCTGTTAAAGGCGACACATCTTCTTTCCGGTGTATCCGGGACGAATAACGCTATTTTTGTGAAAGGAAATCTTGTCGGGGAATCGCTCCTTTTAGGCAAAGGCGCGGGAAGCAAACCTACTTCAACATCGGTTTTGGGAGACATTGTAGAGATTGCCAGGCAGATCGCTTTTGTAAGTAAAAGGAACACGTTGCCGTATAATTTAGATTATGCCCGCGAAGAAAAAAATATAAAAAAAATTGAAGAACTGGAAGTTCCGTTTTATACGCGTTTTTCAGTTATTGATAGACCCGGAGTTCTAGCAAGCATATCTTCAATTCTTGCCAAAAACAGTATAAGCATTGCCAATGTTTCGCAGGAGGAAAGAAAAGAAGGGAAGACGGTTCCGGTTGTTATATTAACGCATAAGGCAAAAGAAGGAAATATGCGTAAAGCCATTGCAAAGATTAATGCTATGGATTATGTGACCAAGAAAACAGTTGTGATAAGGATTGAAGAATGAAATAGTGAAAGGTGAATAGTGGTTGGTGAATAGAGAAGGTGCAAGTTTTTCATTTCTGGTCGGCCTTTGCAAAACGGCAACAAAATACAAGGAGAAACATGGGAGTCATAGAACGGTATAAAGAGCATCTTCCGGTTAGTGAAAAAACGCCGATTATTAGTTTACAGGAAGGGGATACTCCGCTTATCTCCGCGGATTCAATTGCTGAAAAAGTTGGGCAGGGATACAAAGTATGGTTAAAATATGAAGGGTTAAACCCTACCGGAAGTTTTAAAGACAGGGGGATGACTCTTGCTGTTTCAAAAGCGGTTGAAGAAGGTGCAAAAGCTATTGCATGTGCTTCAACAGGTAATACTTCCGCTTCTGCGGCGGCTTATGCGGTGCGTTCAAAAATAAAGTGTATTGTTGTTATTCCGGAAGGAGCTATTGCTCTTGGTAAACTCGCGCAAGCGCTTATACATGGAGCTTGTGTCATAGCCGTAAAAGGGAATTTTGATGATGCTTTGCGCATAGTATGTGAACTTACAGAAAAATATCCCGTAACACTTGTGAATTCAATCAATCCATACCGTATTGAAGGCCAGAAAACAGGAGCGTTCGAGGTGTGCGATTTGCTTGGGTTCGCGCCTGATTATCACGCGTTACCGGTTGGAAATGCGGGTAATATTACAGCTTATTGGAAAGGGTATACAGAATATAAACAAAAAAACAAAATAGATAAATTACCTAAAATGCTGGGCTTTCAGGCCGCCGGATCAGCGCCTATAGTTGATGGAAAAGTTATTAAAGAACCTAAAACTTTGGCAACGGCTATAAAAATTGGCAATCCGGCAAGTTGGAAACAGGCTGAAAACGCTAGAGATGAATCAGGCGGGCTTATTGACAAAGTTACGGATGATGAGATCATTGAGGCGTACAGATTTTTGGCTGATAAAGTGGGTGTTTTTTGTGAACCCGCGTCAGCCGCGAGTGTTGCCGGGGTTTTTAAAAAAGCAAAACAGGGATATTTCCCCGTACTTAATAAAGGAGACAAAAAAAATATTGTTTGTGTTTTAACCGGACACGGATTAAAAGACCCTGATTGCGCGATAAAATGTTTAAAGCATCCCACGGTGGTGAATGCAACTTTGGATGATGTTGTAAGAGCGGCAGGACTTGATCAAGAATGACAAATGACAAAAGTCCACGCCTTTGGCGGGAAATTTTGTCATTTAATAAATATGAGGAGACCAAAGTGAAATATGTAATACTTGTGCCTGATGGAATGTCGGATATACCAATGGAGAGTCTAAATGACAGTACTTGTATGGAAGCGGCTAATTCCCCAAACATGGATATGATTGCCAGAAATGGTGTTGTTGGTATGGCGAATAATATCCCACGTGGCATGACGCCGGCAAGCGATGTAGCTAACCTTTCAATTCTAGGGTATGACACCAAAAAATATTATTGCGGGAGAGGTCCGTTAGAAGCGGCTAATTTGGGGGTCTCTCTCTCTGAAAAAGATGTGGCGTTTAGGTTTAATACCGTAACCATTTCTGACAACAAGATGGCGGATTATAGCGCGGGGCATATAACTACAACTGAAACGTCTGTT
>JAHIZQ010000131.1 GCA_018814505.1 Candidatus Omnitrophota bacterium | reverse complement strand
TTTTTTCGGGCCCTCCGGGACTCGGAAAAACTTCGTTGGCGCATATTATTGCCAATGAGAGGGGAACAAAGGTAACCGCGACAAGCGGACCGGCGATTGATAGGGCGGGTGACTTAATCGGTATTCTTACAAACCTTTCAGATGGAGATATTCTTTTTATTGATGAGATTCATAGACTATCCAAAGTTGTTGAAGAATTTATTTATCCCGCGATGGAAAATTTTCAGATAGATTTTTTGGTTGATAAAGGTCCTTATGCTAAGACAATAAAATTTAATTTAAAACGTTTTACTCTAATAGGGGCAACTACACGCGCGGGGCTTTTGAGCGCGCCTTTAAGGGACAGGTTTGGGATGTTTTTTCACCTTGAATTCTATTCGCCCAAAGATTTGGCAAATATAATAAAGCGTTCCGCTGATCTTTTAGGTATTTCTATTAATGAAGAAGGTGCGGTGGAATTAGCCGCCCGGTCAAGAGGCACTCCAAGAATAGCTAATCGCATTTTGCGTAGGGTAAGGGATTGGTCGGAAGTGAAGGCCAATGGTAATATTGATCGTAAAACTGTTGTTGACGCGTTAACAGTTCATGGTATAGACGGAGAAGGATTGGACAGGATGTCGCGCCGGGTTTTAGAAGTTATTTTTTCAGCGTATAAAGGGGGCCCCGTAGGGGTTGAAGCCTTGGCGGCTTCTCTGAACGAAGAGGTTGATACAATTGAGGATGTTATTGAGCCATATCTTTTAAAAATTGAATTTTTAAGAAGGACGCCGCGTGGGCGCGAATTAACAGATAAAGCGTATAATTATTTAGGGCAAAAACCAGATTTTAAAAAAGGGCTTTTTTAGAGTGAAAGTTATTGTTTTGGGAGTTGTTCGGTGTGTTGTTTAAGGGCGAGGCAGGCCTCATCCTACGGTTTACAGTCGGTGATGACACATGTTATTGGAAAGTATCTTTTTATTCTAGGTATAATAATTTTTTTGGGTTGCGGGACATTTTATTTCCTTGGCAAAGTGCCTTGGTTTGGGAAATTACCGGGAGATATATTCATCAAGCGCGGTAATTTTTGTTTTTATTTCCCCATAACAACAGGTGTTCTGGTAAGTGGTCTAGTGTCGAAAGCCCGCTATTTGTTTTTTTTAGAAAGTAACAAGTGATAGTGGAGTAATGTTAAACAGAAAAATTTTTCAAATCGCGCTTATTATTCTCGCGCTTGTCGGCGCATTCCGTTTTTTTTATATTCCAGTAAAAATACAGGTTGATAAAAATAACGCCTTTTTTGTACGCGTTAGAATTTTACATGATGTTAATGAATTAAGTATCAGCGCAGAAAAAAGATGCAATATATATGACAGAGATTCAGGGGATTTATTGATTCGAAAAGCTAGCATTGAAAAACATAATGAAGTTTTTTCTGAATCAAGCGCGATAAGGATCGGAGAAATGGTTTTTGATTCTTTGGGGGTACGCATTGTGCCTTCACAAAGAAGCGAGCTGGATATAAACGGTGTGTTTTATAGAGGTTCTCTGGAAATTTTAAAAACCGAAAAAGGGTTTGATGTAATTAACAGAGTCGAATTAGAAGATTATTTGAAAGGTGTTTTACCGTGTGAAGTGAATTGTTTATGGCCTTTTGAAATGCTAAAAGCTCAAGCGGTTGCCTCGCGCAGTTTTGCGGTTTTTGAATGTGAACGGCGAAAAAATGAAAACTATGATGTTACTGATGATACTTTTTCACAGGTTTATGGTGGTCATGGTAGAGAAAAGTGGCGTACTACCAAAGCTGTTGAAGTTACAAAAAACAAAGTTTTAGGATATAGGGGCAGGGTTTTTCCCGCGTATTTTCATGCGTGTTGCGGCGGACATACGCAGGATATTGCCTGTTTGTGGGGAAAACATCTTAAACCGCTTAAAGGAGTACGATGCCCCTTTTGCAGATGGACTCCATATTTCAGGTGGCAAGCAAAGATTTCAGGTGAAGAAATTTCGGAAAGATTGCAAAAATATGGTTATCCCGTTAATAATATTACGGCCATAAAAGCAGGAAAAAGGGACGCGTCCGACCGAATTAAATACGTTAGCATAAAATCCCATAATCAGTGGTTTGAAATCGCGGGCGAAGGTTTTCGTGATATTATTGGTAGGAAACTTTTAAAAAGCGGTAATTTTAATGTTAAGAAATATCCATTTTTTTATCTTTTTAGCGGATACGGATGGGGGCATGGAGTAGGTATGTGCCAGTGGGGCGGTTTTTCCATGGCGCTTAGAAGATGGAAATATGAAAGAATACTTAAGTACTATTATCCAGATACGGAAATTATAAATATGAAAGAGATATTGTTGGTTAGCCAATAAATTTGATTGTTGATTTGTTTCCTGGTGTATGATATGTACTCCAAACGGGTTGGTGTAGGGGCGGGGTTTCCCCGCCCGGATAATTTTTTAGATCAGGTTGCCATGAAGGAGCCCAAAAAATTTATTATTTATGAAACTAACAGAATTTGATTACAATTTACCAAAAGAGTTAATAGCGCAAAAACCGCTTAAACAGAGGGATGTGTCACGTTTAATGGTTTTAGACAGAAAACAAGGGAGTATTTGCGAGAAAAAATTTCGTAATATTGTAGAATATTTCAAAAAAGGCGACTTGTTAGTTTTAAACAATACGCGGGTTGTTCCTGTAAGGTTTTACGCGAGGCGTAAAACTGGAGCTAAAGTGGAGATTTTTTTGCTTAATCCTTTTGCGGAAAAATTATGCGCGTTAGTGCGGCCATCCAAAAAGGTAAAAGATGGAGAAACCGTTTATCTGGAAAATGGAATAGAAGCCCAAGTTTTTGGAAAAACAAAGCTTGGAAGGGTAGTGGAATTTAGCGTACCGCTAAAAGAAGTGTTCAAAGCAGGACATGTGCCTTTGCCGCCGTATATTTCAAGAGATGATACTCCGCAGGACAGAGAATACTATCAGACGGTATATGCTTTAAATGACGGGGCGACGGCATCTCCGACCGCGGGTCTTCATTTTACGGAAAAACTTTTAAAGGCTATCGCGGATAAAGGTGTTTCCATTGTTTTTGTTACATTACATACAAGTTATGGTACATTCGCGCCTGTTACAGTGGAAAAAATTGAAAATCACCATATGCATTCAGAAGAGTATGAGATAAGTGAAAACTCGGCAAAAATTATTAATGAAACAAAAACATCAGGCGGCAGGGTATTTGCCGTAGGGACTACTTCGGTACGTGTGTTGGAGACAGTAGCAGTTAAAAAAAACAAAGTTAAGTCTTTTAAGGGGGAAACTGATATTTTTATATATCCCGGATACGATTTTAAAATAGTTGATGGGATGATTACTAACTTTCATTTGCCTAAATCTACTCTTCTTATGCTGGTGAGTGCTTTTGCCGGCAAAGAGTTTATGTATAAAGCCTATCAACAAGCTATTCAGTCAAAATTCAGGTTTTTTTCCTATGGTGACGCTATGTTTATTAATTAGTGCCAAATATCTTTACAATTTGTCCCCAATAATGATAGAATGCGTGTAGATTTAGCGTAACCGTTAAAGGGGATTATGGATAATAGGAGATGATTTTTGTGGAAAAAACAATACTTGCGATTGATGACGACAAGGCTTTTCTGAGCACACTGAGGGATATATTTGAACCCGAGGGGTTTGATTTGAAAACGCTTTCAGATTCAACTAAGGCAGAAGAATATATAGACAAATACCACCCCGACTTATTGATAATTGATATTTTTATGCCTGGAAGAAGCGGCTTTAATTTGTTGGAAGATTTTAAGGACAAGGGATTATATCAGAATTTGCCTAAAATATTTTTAACCTGTCTTGATGATGATGTGGAAAAGATGACCGCAAGATCTTGCGGAGTGGAGCACTATGTAACCAAGCCTTTTCAGCCGGAAGAACTAATCCGTAGAATAAAAAAAATCTTAGCTTAAAAGCAATGCAATATTTAATGGGGAAGGTTTCTCTGTGCCCGTATAAACATATATTGCTTGAATGAAAGATATATTGTGTTTTAGACGGGTCTAAAAAATTTCGCCCGCGAGATGTTAGAAGCTTTTAAATTATGAAATTTTCAATTGAACATAAAGATACAAATTCCAATGCCAGGCGAGGAAAAATTTTGACGCTTCATGGCGAAGTTTCAACGCCTGTATTTATGCCTGTTGCGACTCGCGCGGCAGTAAAAACAATTACAAGCCAGGAAATGTATGAATGCGGAGTTGAAATGCTGATTTCAAACGCGTATCATTTGTATCTCAGGCCCGGTAAGGAAATAATAAAAAAAGCGGGTGGATTGCATAAATTTATGGGGTGGGAGCGCGCGCTAACAACTGATAGCGGAGGGTTTCAGATATTTAGCTTGGCGGAATTAAGGAAAATAAAAGAGGAAGGGGTTGAATTTAGATCGCATATCGACGGGTCAACTCATTTCTTTACCCCGGAGACAATAATAGATTTGCAGTTAGCGTTAGGAAGCGATATTATTATGCCGCTTGATGAATGTGTGCATTATCCAGCTAGCCGTGAATATGTAAAAGATTCTGTTGAATTAACATTTAAGTGGGCTGAAAGGTCAAAAAAACAGTTTATTCTGAAAAATCAAAGCAGTTCCCTTTTTGGTATAGTGCAGGGCAGTACATATCCGGATTTAAGGAAAATAAGCGCGCTTGGATTACTTGATTTGGATATGGATGGATATGCCTTGGGAGGCATAGGTGTGGGTGAACCGGTAGAACTTATCAATGAGATAACGGATTATACTGTTTCATTGTTGCCGGAAAATAAACCACGTTATTTAATGGGAGTTGGATCACCTCCTGACATGCTGTCGGCTATTTCTTCAGGAGTAGATATGTTTGATTGTGTTATACCAACCCGTAATGGGAGAAACGGTCAAGCCCTGACCTTTTCAGGTGAAAAACAGATACGAAACGCGGTTTTTAAAGAACAATTTGAGCCAATTGACAATGAATGTAAGTGTTTTACATGCCGGAACTATACAAAAGGGTACATAAGGCACCTTTTTAATACAAATGAGATGCTAGGAATGAGATTGGTTTCTTTACACAATATACATTTTTATGTTAAACTGATAAAACTTTCACAGCAAGCAATACAAGAAAACCGTTTTGGTCAATTTAAGAAAGACTTTATTAAAAAGTATCGGGTGAATTCGAAGAAATAATTTGGACAATTAGTTAACGATTGGTACATAACGAATAAAAGGGAGGAAATATGTTAGGTTTAGCTTTTGCTCAGACTGGTTCTGCTGGAGCGTCAGGGTCGTGTCCGACAAGTTCGCTTATGGGATTGATGCCCATAGCTGTTATTTTTATCATTTTCTATTTTTTGTTGATAAGACCTCAAAAGAAAAGCCAGAAAGAGCATGCGAAAATGATTTCAGAGCTTACAAAGAATGATGAAGTTGTTACATCAGGCGGAATATACGGAACAATTGTAAATATACAGAATGATGTTGTGACGTTACGTGTTGATGATAATACGCGTATAAAAATACAGAGAAGTTCGGTTTCAAAATTAAAGAAACCAAAAATCGCGGAAAAAGAGAAATAAGTTACATTTTAGATTAGAAAGGATTTAGATATTATGTGGAAGAAACTAAAATGGCAAAGTGTGTTGGTGGTATTAATTGCGGCCTTAGCGATATGGCTTTCATATCCGCCGCTCGATATTCATGACAATGAAGGTAATCTGACAAAGGAAGGCACTATAAATCTGGGTCTTGATTTACAGGGCGGTATGCATCTTATCTTAGAGGTAGATACGTCTAAACTTTCTTCTGAAGAAGCTAAAGATGCCCCGGAAAGAGCGCTTGAAGTTATTCGTAACAGAATTGACCAGTTTGGGGTTATGGAACCTGTTATACAACTTCAGGGTAAAAATCGTTTGCTTATTCAGTTACCGGGGGTTAGTGATAGGGAAAGAGCCAAAGAAATTATAGAAAGAACGGCGCACTTAGAGTTTAAACTAGTTTCAGAAGATCCGGAGCTTTTGAAAAAAGCGGTTGCTGGAGAGGTTCTTGAAGGGTATGAACTGAAAAACATGAAAAGCCGCGATGGGAAGACTGAGCCTTTGGTTGTTGAATCAGCATCTGTTTTAACGGGAGACATGCTTGTTAACGCCACTACTGAATTCAGTCAACAGGGATTTGGCCAACCATATGTTTCTTTAGAATTTAATGCGAAAGGAGCGGATATATTCGCTCTGGTTACAAGCAGTAATATCGGTAAACGCCTGGCGGTAGTTCTTGATGATGAAATTTCTACCGCTCCGGTTATAAGAGAAAGAATTCCTTCGGGTCGGGCTCAGATAACTGGTAATTTTTCACTTCAGGAGGCAAAAGATATTGCTTTGGTGTTAAGAGCAGGAGCTTTGCCCGCACCTGTTGTAATTATTGAAGAACGCAGTGTTGGTCCGGCATTGGGAAAAGATTCCGTTAGGAAGGGAATAAACGCGATAGTAATAGGCGGAATATGTGTCTTGGCATTTATGGCTATGTATTATCTTTTAGCCGGAGTTATAGCTGACTTCGCGCTTGTTTTGAACATTTTAATTATCACTGGTGCTTTAGCTTATTTTGGAGGAACTCTTACTTTGCCGGGTATAGCGGGTTTACTTCTCACCATTGGTATGGCAGTTGATGCTAATGTTCTTATATTTGAGAGGATACGGGAGGAGAGCAGGCTCGGGAAGTCTTTAAGAGCGGCGATTCACGCTGGATACGATAAGGCTTTTTGGACTATTTTAGACGCGAATGTTACAACATTAATTACGGCGCTTATTCTGTTTCAGTTCGGGACGGGACCCATAAGAGGTTTCGCGACAACATTAAGTATAGGTATTTTAGCAAGTATGTTTACCGCGCTTGTAGTTACGCGGCTTATACTTGATATCATTACGTTAACTAACCCGAAGATGAAGTCTCTTCCGATGATGATGTTTTTTTCTCAACCCAATATTCCGTTTGTAAAAATTCGTAAAATAGCGTATGGCGTTTCGATAATAGTTATTATTGTGGGTATGTTTCTTTTTGTTCAGAGAAACGAAAAAAACTATGGTATAGATTTCACCGGTGGCACGCTCCAGCAATTTAAATTCACGGAAGTTGTTCCGATTCAGAAAGTGAGAAAAATCTTATCGGATATAGGCCTGGGAGAGTCGGCAATTCAGCAGTTCGGCCAGGGGAAAGAAATTATTATACGGTCTTTGAGCGGAAAAACCGATGAAATAACCAGCGGTCTCAATAAAGAATTTAGCGAAGGTTCATTTGAAATTATGAGGATAGAAGAAGTAGGGCCGACTGTGGGTATGGATCTGAGGCGCGCGGCGATAAAGGCTCTTATCTTCGCCATGATAGGAATATGTATTTATATTTCTATCCGTTTTGAATTCAGATTCGCAGTTACTGCGATAATAGCTTTATTGCATGATATTTTAGTTTCACTCGGAATGATAGCATTAACTGGAAGAGAGATTTCGTTGCCTGTAATTGCCGCGCTTTTGACTATTGTAGGTTATTCCATAAACGATACGATAGTTTTATTTGACCGTATTCGGGAAGATCGTAAGTTTATGCGTAAATCAAGTCCGGAAGAGATAATTAATACAAGTATTAATCAGACTCTTTCGCGTACAGTGTTGACGTCTCTAACGACTTTATTTGTTGTAATTGCGTTATTTATTTTTGGCGGTAAGGTTATTAATGATTTTGCGTTTGTACTTTTAGTCGGTATAGTGGTTGGTACGTATTCATCAATATTTATCGCAAGCCCGCTATTAATAGATTGGCCGGGCAGAAAAGTTGCAAAAAGGTAATTGGTGAATAGTGAATGGTTAAATTGTAAATACGAAAATATCGTAGGGGAGGGTCTTGTGACCGAAGGAAATCCCGAGTACATTCGAGGGGTGCCCTCCCGCAATAATAAATAGTAGATTGTGAATAGTGTAGGGTGCGGGCATGTCTGCACCGTTATTGAGTGTTGGCAAAAATATCATAGAAGATGTACGTAAAAGGTAAATATGCCCAATATTTCCGAGTGGGGTTACCGTGCGGGAGAAAAGAAAGCTTGGCTGGGAATTTCCAGCAACATTTTACTTTTTTTATTGAAATTTTTTGCCGGTATTTTTGGGAAAAGCCAGGCTATGATTGCGGACGCGTTTCATACGGCGTCGGACGTTTTAACTAGTGTGGGCGTTTTAGTCGGATTTAAAATCGCGAAAAAACCCGCTGATGAGCATCATCCCTTTGGCCATGGCCGAGCGGAAAGCATTTCTGCGAAAATAGTTTCAATCATTCTTATTTTAATCGGACTAGGGATAGCTTATGATTCGGCTAGAATTTTATTGTCTAAAGAAGTAAGAAACCCCGGGATTATAACGGTTATCGCGGCTTTAATTTCCATTCTCGTTAAAGAGTTTACTTATAGGCAGGTTATTTCTACCGCAAAAAAAATTAAAAGCACTTCATTGATGGCAGATGCTTGGCACCACAGAAGCGACGTGTTTTCTTCTTTCGCGGCGCTTATTGGGATTATTGGAGCAAAGCTTGGTAAAAGTTTCATGGATCCCTTAGCTGGTATTATTGTAGCAGGGTTTATTATAAAAATAGGGGTGGAAACCTTTCATGTGGCTTATGATGAACTTATGGACGCGGCGCCATCTGACGAATTCCGTAAACAAATAGAAACTATAACCGGTTCAATCCAGGGTGTTGTTTCCATAAAGAAAATAATGTCTAGAAAAACCGGTATAGAATTTTTTATCGAAATTACGATAGGCGTTGAGGGTAGTAAGACAGTGAAGCAGGGACACTTGGTAACGGATGTTATCAGGCAAGAAATTTTTGATAAAATGCCTAATGTGAGAGATATTATTGTTCATGTGGAACCGGCGTAATCGGTTTGCCAGTTAGCCGGTTCTTCGACGCAGTCGCTTCGCGATTTTGTTCAGGATCAAAATTCGGAAAAATCGAATTTTGATTAGCCGGTTGGAGAAAAAAAGGTAATGAGTTTTTATAAATGTAGGGGCAGGGTTGCCCTGCCCTGTTTTTTTCGGAAAGGGAAACAACAAGGTGAATCGAAGAATATGGAAAGTATGTGATGTTAATCCGAGATTGCAACAGGTTCTTAGTTCTGAATTAGGAATTTCTGCGATATTTGCGCAACTTTTGGTTAATAGGGGAATTCGAACCCCAGAACAGGCGCAAATGTTTCTTTTTGGGGACATTTCTTCCTGCGCTGATTCTTTTCTTATGAAAGATATGCGCCGAGCCGTTAAACGGATAAAAAAAGCCGTAGAAATGAAGGAAAACATACTGATATACGGGGATTATGACGTTGATGGTATAACTTCTACCGCGCTTCTTTCTGAAATATTTAGGTATATGGGTGCAAAATATGAAACGTTTATTCCAAACCGTCTTGAAGAAGGGTATGGGCTTGATGTCAATGCTGTAAAACAGTTTTCTGCCAAAGGGGTTAACTTAATAATTACCGTGGATTGCGGAATCAATTCTGCCCAGGAAATATCGTGCGCCAATGATTTTGGTATTGATGTTATTGTTACAGATCATCATGAAGTTAGAGGAAAGCGTCCAGAAGCGTACGCGATGATTAATCCGCATCAAAGTGATTGTTCTTATCCTTTCGAACAATTGGCAGGAGTAGGCGTAGTTTATAAGCTTGCCCTGGCTTTAATGGAAGGAAAGGAAGACGCGGTCAATAAGCATCTTGATCTCGTTGTCTTAGGTACTATCGCGGATATAGTGCCTTTAACGGGTGAAAACCGGATATTAGCTAAAAATGGGCTTAAATGTTTAAGACTAACACAAAAACCCGGATTACGCGCATTAATGGATGTAGCAGGAGTTGATGCTGAAAAACTTAATTTTAGGCACATTGGTTTTGCTTTAGCTCCAAGGATAAACGCAATGGGGAGGATTGGTTCTGCTGAAACTGCTTTAGAACTTTTGATGTGCAAGGATCCGGAAAGAGCCAGTCACTTAGCGAAGATCTTGGATACCCAGAATAAAAACCGCCAGAATATTGAAAAAAAAGTTTTAGAACATGCCCTGGAAAAGACCCGAAAAGATCTGAATCTAGAAAACGAAAAAATTATTGTTTTAGCCGATGAAAATTGGCATGTTGGAGTTATCGGCATAGTTGCGTCCAGGTTAACCGAAGAGTATAAAAGGCCAGCTATTTTGATATCTTTAGATGGCGATAAGGGCAAAGGGTCAGGAAGAGGCGTAAAAGGGTTTAATTTATTTGAGGCAATAAATCGCGCGGGAAGCCATTTAATAACTTTTGGAGGGCATAAAGCCGCTTGTGGAATAAGAATTGAACGGGATAAAGTGGATCTATTTAGGCAAAGCCTGAATAGCGCCGAATATTTTGAACAAGATGGTATAATTCCTGAATTAACGGTAGATTTTAATGTGCCGTTTTCATATGTTGGGCCAAAACTCATTAATGAACTGGAAAGCCTTATGCCCTATGGCCCAGGGAACAGCGAACCTGTATTTTCAACGAACGGTATAATTGTAAAAAACACTCCAAGGAGTCTAGGAAAAAGCGGCTATAAATTTTTAACAAAATGCGGGAATTTAACATATGAAGCAATAACATTTAAAAAAAGTGAATTCTTGCGTCCAAAAGCAGGTGACACTATAAATCTTGCCTATACTCCGTCAATAAATAGTTGGGGAGGGTATGATTCTATCCAGTTAAACATCAGAGACCTTCAGGTGTGTTGACGGAATATATATTTTTATAACACCTTTATCTAGTTATAGTTATGAAAAAAGCGAGGGGGCAGACACCTTTTAATGGTGAATCCATTGAAAGGTGTCTGTCCCTATTTTTTAATGTCAACGGTGTTAGTTTAAAAAAAGCTACCCCATTGTTCCTTGTCTTTGGGGGGTATTTTTGAAATAATGTAGGGTCAGGAATAAGTTAGGGGAGTAAATATTCACAAGATAGTTATAAAAAAATGCAAATTCTATTTAAAAACAAAAATTCAATGATAATTAAGATAATGCTCATATTCGCGCTATTGTTTTCTTCAGCAATAGACGTGTATGGGGAATCTTTTTGCGATAATCTTTCCCCAGGGTTTGTTTATTCTCAGGAAATGATGACTGTTGATGATTTTATATTTTCCGAATCAATTTTATCATAAAACTATTTTTTGTATTTTGTGTTATTAACGCATAAAACCATCATTAAAGAAAAACAGACTGTGGATATTTTACTAAATAGGCTGAATTGTTTTCAATTTTGGGAAAAATTTAAGTATAAAAAATATCTCAAGAAAAATTTTGTTTCAGTTAACAACAATATCTTACAGATAAACTTAAAAGACAATTCATTGGTTCGCGTTATTCCGCTTTCGGAAAACAAAGTCAATAAAAATAGTGGGACAATAGAAGATAATATTGTCCCTAAGTTTTTTTATTTAACACAAGGATTTCTTATCCAGTATTTGCCTAAATCTTCGAAGAAACAGCACGATGAGATTAAATCAGATAGTATAAAAAACGACAATGTAAAACATATGATAAGTGTGGGACCCAAATTAGGCTATTCAGCGTTGAATATTTCAAAAGACATAAAAGAGATGTATATTACGACGGAAAAAGATAATCCATTGTGCGTGGGCGAGGACTCTAAATTTATTTGTAAACTTGTTGACAAAAAAAATGTTGAAGAGATCGGTGAAATCGATGATATGATAAATCAAGCTCTTATGTTTTTAAATAATGTATCGCCAAATAAAAGCGAAAAAATAAATAATGTGATTTCAAAAATGATGCGTAGCATTGGAAAAAGTAAGATTTACATAAAGGTTGCGAACAATTTAAACGCAAATTCTGCTTTTTATAAGGATCAGCAGACAATAGTGTTTAATAGTGAGTTTTTAGATTTTTTGTATGAAAATTGGATGTCTAACCGCAGGGAATCTTGTCCTAAAAACTTATATAAGCAAGTTGGTGCTATGATTATGCTTAGTGAGAGGCTTTTTCATGAATTTGATCATGATGATGACGAAATGGAACAAATATTAAAGGATAGATTATTTTTTATTTCGGAATTAAAAGAAACCTCTAAAAGATTAGAAATGGTGAAAATAGACGCGTTATCCGAAATTCAAATTTATCGGCAAGGGAAGAAAGAAAAAGTAATAAGTGGAGAATATTTTGGGACAAACGATTATTTTAGGATGATACATGAAATTTCAGAAATGTATGACATGGATGGAATACGCGCGAGGATAAAAACATATCTAGAAAAAAATAACCGTAAAATTTCGAGTAAAAAAGCGCTTAACTTGAGTGAATCGCA
>JAHIZQ010000130.1 GCA_018814505.1 Candidatus Omnitrophota bacterium | reverse complement strand
CGCATTTTGAACATATCTTATGATTGGAATTCAGCGTTTTATTGTAGAGCATCTCCCCGCAATCGGGACATTTCGTCCATAACCCACCAGGGATTTCCTTTTTCTTGTCCTTACCGAATATAGGTTTTTTTGAAAAGAATACCATATTTCTACATTCACCTCTTTAGTTTGAAATTAGAGTTTTTTTTGACACAATATCACTTTTCAAACTTATTTATCACAAGCCCCGTAAGAAGTTTCGGATAAAAGTATGTCGATTTCTGCGGCATCATTTCTCCCAATTCCGCTACAGCTTTAAGCTGTTCCACTCGCGTGGGTTTAAGAAAAAAAGCCGCCATGTGACTTCCGTCTTTTACTACCTTTTCCGCGTCTTTTGGTTCTCGAAAATATGAAATATTGCCCTCACTATTATTAACTAACAGTATCTTGTTGAATACAGCTGAATGTAAAACGCTAACATCCAAAGTTTTCCATTCATATGCTCTGTCATCAGTAATAAGGTTTAACAGTTTTTCTTTATTTTTGGGTTTCATTAAAAAATAATCTTTCCCGTCAAAAAATCCAAAAACACTTTCTTCGAAAATTTCTTCATTAAGATTATCAACCAATTCCGTAAGACTACCGCGCTTTTTTATATCAAAATAGGTTTCTAGTTTTGACATAAGCTTTTCTTTCTGTTCCGCAGGCATAACCTTAACCGCCCTATGCGTCGCAAGCACCGTTAAATCGCTGTTTTCGGACAAATCTGTAAAATACATCATTACAAAATCAGCACTTCCGTCATAATCCGGATCTTTTCGACACGTGTCCCTATATGTTTTCGCGACTTCATACCTATGATGTCCATCAGCAATAAAGGCTTTTTTATCTCTCATAGCGTTAACAATAACATCAACTGATTTTTCATCCTGAAGCCGCCATAATTTATGAGATCCGTCATCTCGCGTAACATCAATAACCGGATCCCGGCGTTTTATGCTTTTCTCTATCTCTCTATTAATAACTCCGTCCGTATCCTCATACAAAGAAAATATCGGGCTTAAGTTAGCTTTGACCTGTTTTATCAAGTTCATCCTGTCAACTTTAGGCTTCGCCAAAGTATACTCATGCGGCAAAACAGGATCGTTTCCTGTTTCTCCGATTTTCATAAGACATATAAACCCAACTCTCTTATGTTTTTTTCCATTACAGTCATATTCCTGCAAATATATATAAATTGCCGGCTTATCATCTTTTAGAAGAACATCATGCTTTTCCCAATTTATTAAATTCTCTTTCGCGCGCGTGTAAACATTATTCGTTTCATCATCTCTGTCTAAGGATTTTCCCAAAATAAGCCGTATAACGTTATACCCGCTTTCCCCATAAAGCGCGTCTTTCATTTCCGCTGAAATTACATCATACGGCGGAGCAACTACGCTTAAATAATTTCCACCGATCTTTTCCTGATTGTAAATTAATCCTCTGAAAGGTCTTATTTCCGCCATGGCATCAACTTTCCTGCCGTTATTCCGGCAATTACTCCGACAAAATTGAAAAATACATCATCTAAACTGGCTTCTCGGGCTGGAATAAAATGCTGTACCAATTCAAGTAAAATACCATATCCTCCGCTCAATATCAATGTAAATAAAACGCTTTTTTGTAGCGCCAATTGTTTTTCACAAGAAAAAACCCTCATAACTAAAAATGCCAACACGAGATATTCAATAAAATGCGCCATTTTGTCAACATTGTTTACACTAGAGAGAGCCCCGGCATTAAAGGTTATAACCGCGAAGAAAAAAAGAATAAATGCCCAAACAAAACTAGGCACCCATACCAAAACCTTTCGATCTATCCTGTCAAAAATAGGCATTTTAGTTACAACCCGCACATTTCTCGCTTTTACAGCATGGCGCGGGTTGCTTTTCTGAATTCTTGTAATCCGTCTGATAAAACCCATTACCCTTAAATATTATTCCCGCGCCGGTGCTTATCATTCGTTTCGCAGGATTATCACATTTTGGACAACTTTTAAGTGATTCATCAGTAATATTTTGAAACACCTCAAACTGAGTTTTACAATTTGTGCATTCATAATCATATGTCGGCATCTTCACCCCTCCATTTTATTAACACACGTTGCCAAATCAGCTTCAATAAACGGATTTGACTCTATTTAAATATTTCTTTCATCTTGTCAACTAAACCTTTTGCCATAACAATAGGTTTTTTATCAAAAGTTTCTTCAAACTGTTTCAACATATTTCTCTGACGCGCATTAAGGTTTTTTGGGATTTCAACGTCAACCCTTACCAACTGGTCGCCCTTTCCCCTTCCATCAAGCCGTGTAATTCCTTTACCTTTAAGCCTAAATACGTATCCCGATTGTGTACCCGGGGAAATCACTAAAGGAACATCATCGTCTATACCCGGAACACTTATTTCATCGCCCAAAACAAGCTGAGCAAACGACACGGGAACCCGGCATAAAAGATCATACTCGCGCCTTGAAAAGAATTTGTGTTCCTTTACAACGATTAAAAGGTACAAATCACCCGCGCCCCCTCCATTTGGACCGGCTTCTCCTTCTCCGGAAAGCCTCAGCCTTATACCCGTATCAACACCTGCTGGAACTGTCGCGGTAATTTTTTTTGAAACCTCTTTACGCCCGGTTCCGCCGCACTCTACGCAGGGGTCTTTAATGATTTCCCCCTGCCCCTGGCAAGCGGTACACGTACGTGAAATACTAAAAAACCCGCTAGACTGCCTTACTTGTCCGGATCCTCCACAGTTTCCACAAGTTGTTCTGCTTGTACCGGGCATTGCTCCGGACCCTTTACAATTTGAACAAACCGCGTATTTTCTGATTTTTATCTCTTTACTCACACCTTTTACCGCTTCCAAAAAATCTACTTTAAGCTTATATTCCAGATCCCTGCCACGCCTGGGTCCGCGCCTTGACGATTGGCCGCCAAATCCGAAAATACCTTCAAAAATATCACCAACCGCGCCGCCAAAAACTTCCCTAAAAATATCTGATGGATCATGAAACCCACTGCCAGCGCCATATTGAAACGCTGATTCTCCAAACTGATCATACTGCCGCCTTTTAGCCGGGTCACTTAGAGCCTCATAAGCGTGCGATATTTCTTTAAATTTCTCTTCCGCTTCTTTATTCCCCGGGTTCTTGTCCGGATGATACTTAACGGCAAGTTTTCTGTACGCCTTTTTCATTTCTTCGGGAGAAGCAGACCTCGCCACGCCTAATAGTTCATAATAGTCTTTACTCATTATATTCCGTTAGTTTGTTGATCGTATTTTGCGTTCCACGCTACACGTTTAATCACTCACATAGGATCACAAATATCCGCACGCGCTCCTGCTACAATGGCACCGTGCCATCTCGCTACGCCTTTGGCTCGCGGAACTTGGCTATATACACAAGAAGCAAAACACGGTTTGTAAGTTTTTATATCAAGATAACACTCTGACGACATACGATGTACTACCTATGATTACCCAGTTATTTATTATTCTTTCTTGTCATCATCCACTTTATAATCCGCGTCAACAACATCTTCGTTATTCTTTTTTTCTTCAGTTCCAGCGGACTGTTCTCCTTGCGCGCCAGCTTGGCCGCTTGCTCCCTGTTGGGACTGTGCCTGCGCTTGCGCCGCCTTATAAACTTCTTCTGACAACTTGTGGCTTGCCTTCTGAAGTTCTTCCTGAGCTTTCTTTATTTCGTCGATGTTTTCGGACGAAAGCGCTTTTTTCGCCGCTTCAGCGGCCTCACTTATTTTTTTCTTTTCATCATCCGAAACTTTATCACCATAATCTTTAACCGCTTTTTCGGTAGCATATATCAAGTTGTCTAGCACGTTGCGCGCCTCAATAAACTCTTTTCTTTTTTTATCTTCTGCCTCATGTTCTTTAGCCTCATTTTTCATTCGCTCTATTTCATCTTTTGACAAACCGCTTGAAGATTCTATACGTATTGACTGCACTTTTCCGGTAGCATTATCTTTTGCCGACACATGGACAATACCATTCGCATCAATATCAAAAGAAACCTCAATCTGCGGAATACCTCTTGGCGCTGGCGGAATACCGACTAAATCAAAACGCCCAAGCGTGCGGTTTCCCGTAGCCATTTCTCTTTCCCCCTGAAGCACATGTATTGACACGGCTGTTTGATTATCTGCCGCGGTTGAAAAAATCTGGCTTTTCTTAGTCGGTATAGTTGTATTTCGTTCTATAAGTTTTGTCATAACACCACCAAGAGTTTCAATGCCCAAAGACAACGGCGTAACATCAAGAAGCACAACATCGGAAAGCCCTTCGTCTCCGCTTAAAACGCCCCCCTGTATCGCCGCGCCAATGGCAACAACTTCATCCGGATTAACTCCCTTATGGGGTTCTTTTCCAAAAACTTCTTTAACAATTTCCTGCACTTTCGGCATACGCGTCTGACCGCCTACAAGAATTACTTCATCAATATCACTTGCGGAATATCCCGCGTCTCTAAGAGCGTTATAACACGGCTTTTTTGTCCTTTCAACAAGCGCGTCTACTAACTGTTCGAGTTTCGCTCGGGTAAGAGACATTGTTAAATGTTTCGGTCCTGAAGAATCCGCGGTTATAAACGGCAAATTTATCTCTGTCTGCATATTCGAAGAAAGTTCACATTTTGCTTTTTCCGCGGCTTCCTTTAAACGTTGAAGCGCCATTTTGTCTTTCCTAAGATCTATCCCACTGTCTTTTCTGAACTCTTCGGCTATCCAGTTCATAATTTCCTGGTCAAAATTGTCACCACCAAGATGCGTATCACCGTTAGTCGCCTTAACTTCAAAAACACCTTCTCCGACATCAAGTATTGAAATGTCAAAAGTTCCACCGCCAAGATCGAATATAGCGATTTTTTCATTCTTTTTCTTTTCGAGACCATAAGCCAAACTCGCGGCAGTCGGTTCGTTGATTATTCTTAAAACTTTTAGCCCGGCAATTTCACCGGCATCTTTTGTGGCCTGTCTTTGTGAATCGTTAAAATACGCCGGAACGGTTATAACGGCTTCAGTAACTTTTTCTCCTAAATAATCTTCCGCGGTTTGTTTCATTTTTTGAAGAATCATAGCTGAAATCTGCGGAGGAGTATATTTTTCGCCGTGCGCCTCTACAACAACATTGCCTTTAGTATCTTCACCAACCTTATACGGAACACTTTTTTCTTCTTCTGCGACTTCAGAATGCTTTCTTCCCATAAACCGTTTTATGCTAAATACGGTATTATCGGAATTTGTGACTGCCTGACGTTTCGCGGGCTGTCCGACAAGTTTTTCTCCTGTTTTGGTAAAGGCAACTACGCTTGGCGTAGTTCTTGTACCTTCGGCGTTTGGTATAACTTTGGGCTCCCTGCCTTCCATTACCGCTACACACGAATTAGTAGTTCCAAGATCAATTCCTATAATTTTTCCCATTGTTACCTCCTTAAATACATTTCTTGTAATTTCAAATTTACAAATTTTTTTAAACCGCTAACCCTAGCTATTTATCCAAATTTTTTATACCGTTACAAAAGCTCTTCTGTTCCTTCAGCAGACGACAAATCTTCTGCGACATTTTTAGCCACTTTTACCTGCGCCGCTCGCAAAAGCCTGTCATTCAGTACATATCCCGACCGCAGTTCTTCTAGTATTACACCATCAAGCGCGTCCGTAGTTTCAATTGCCAAAACAGCTTCATGAAAATGCGGGTCAAACTGTTTGCCATTTGTTTCAATTTTTTTTACACCTCTGTCTTCCAGCACCTTATGAAACTCTTTCTGAACAAGCTTAATCCCATTCATAACGGCCTCTTTATCTTCCGCCTTATCCATCGCGGAAAGCGCCATGTCAAAATTGTCTACTATGGGAAAAAGCTGTGCGATAATACTTTCATTGGCAAACTTAAAATACTCTTCTTTTTCCTTTTCCATCCGGCGACGCGTGTTCTCATATTCAGCGTGTACTTTAAGCCACTTGTTATAATAATCATCACGTTCTCCGGCTTTTTGCTTTAACTCTTCTAATTCTTCTTCCGACACCTTAACTGTCACATTCTTTTTTCTTTTTTCCTCTTTATTACTCATGCTTCGCCCCTATTATCAATTAATTTCTTCAAGTTTTAAACTTATCAAATCCCCCAGACAACTCACAACGCGCATCGCATGACCATAATCCATTCTAGTAGGCCCAATTACTCCTATCCTTCCAACAGTCTTGTTCCGCAAACTATACCCGCAGGTTATAACACTACAATTATTTAACCTTTCCTGTTTATTCTCAGTTCCGATATAAACTTTAATCCCACTATAAGGAAGCTCTCCCCTCAGAAACTTTACTAATCCTTCACGCTCTGAAAACATCTGATATAAATTCCGGGTAACGTCAATATTATCTGAGTTTACCGCATCCATGAAATAATTTAAACCTTCCCAATATAGCTCATTTTCATCATACTCTTCAACAACAGAATCTAAAACTAAAAGCGCGTTTTGCACAGATTGAAGGAATTCATTATTATGCTCATAAAACGACATATCCCGAACAGTATCTCTTAATCCCGCTAAAACACGAGGCAAAGATAGTTCGCTATAATTTTCATTAATGTAGTTTGATACCCGGATAAGTTCTATTTTTGAAACATCTTTGTCCAACTCTATGATATAATTTTTAACATCATTGGACATCATAACGATAATCGCAAGAATGCTTCTAGGTTTAACCTTTACAAGTTCAATATGCTTTAAATGAAAATTTTCAATGCCCGGCCATAAAACAACGCCGGCACTCTGCAATTCACGGATTATCAAAAAAGAAGTCTTGGTCATTATTTCTTTGATTGTTTCTATCTTGCGGGTATACTCTCGCGCCAATCTTTCTGATTCTTCTTGTTCGGCCTTTATATGAGACTTAACCATATCAACATACTGCCTGTATCCCGTATTGGTCGGAACGCGGCCCGCCGAAGTATAGGGCTGTTCTATGTAACCTTCGTCTTCAAGTTCAGCCATAATGTTTCTAACAGTGGCGCTAGATAAATCCATTATCTCTGCCACAATTTTGGAACTTATAGGACCCGCCGTGGATATATAAGAATGCACTATATGCCCTAAAACACGGTTTTTCCGCTGTTCTTTCCTATCAATGTCCGAAGAAGTCTGTAAATTCATATTTGATCCTTACAAAAAAACACAATTTAGCACTCTATGCTATCGAGTGCTAAATTATAGCATTATCCAATTTTTTGTCAACCCTAAAGTAGAAACTAAAAGTAGAAACTAATTATCCGCGACCTTTTTACCGCGCAACCGAGCCTTCAATGTTTTGAACACCGCGGATTTTACCTTTTTGGGAACATACGCCATG
>JAHIZQ010000129.1 GCA_018814505.1 Candidatus Omnitrophota bacterium | reverse complement strand
CCTTCATTCCTCTTGTTGTTGCCGCAGGCGTTCCTAATCTTATCCCGCTTGTAACAAAAGGACTTTTTTGATCAAAGGGTATTAAATTTTTGTTAACAGTTATCCCGGCTTTATCCAAACATACTTCTGCTTCTTTCCCTGTAATTCCTTTATTAGTAAGATCTACCAGCATCAAATGATTATCTGTTCCTCCGGACACAACCCGGTATCCTCTTCAGATAAGTTCTTCTGAAAACTGTTTAGCATTCTGTACAATCTGTTTTTGGTAGTCTTTAAATTCAGGCTGTAAAGCTTCTTTAAACGCCACGGCTTTACCCGCGATAACATGCATAAGCGGCCCGCCTTGTATACCGGGAAATATTTCTGAATTAATTCTCTTCGCGAACTCTTGTTTGCACATAATCATGCCTGCTCTTGGACCTCTTAAAGTTTTATGCGTGGTAGTCGTTACAAACTCTGCCACAGGTACCGGAGACAAATGAATCCCCGCGGCAACTAATCCTGCTATGTGTGCCATATCTACCATAAAAACAGCGCCTATTTCCCCGCATATTTCTTTAAACTTATTAAAATCTATTGTACGCGGATATGCCGAAGCCCCGGCAACTATCAATTTAGGTTTGTGCTCCAGCGCTTTAGCACGGATTTCATCAAAATCCAGTTTTTCCGTTTTTTTATTTACACCATAAAAAACCATATCAAAGTATTTGCCGGAATAATTTTTTTTATGCCCATGCGTTAAATGTCCGCCGCAGGCTAAATCCATGGCCATAACTTTATCCCCGATTTCCAACATAGAAAAAAATACCGCCATATTTGCCTGAGACCCTGAATGCGGCTGGACATTTATATGTTCCGCGCCAAAAAGCTCCTTTGCGCGCGCAATCGCGATATCTTCAGCTTTATCAACAAACTCACATCCTCCATAATAGCGAGCGTGCGGATAACCTTCGGCATATTTATTGGTCATGGCTGAGGAAACCGCTTCCATTACCGCTAAAGAAGTAAAATTTTCACTGGCAATAAGTTCTATGCCTTCATTTTGCCTTTTAGTTTCATTCAAAATACTTTCAAATATTTCCGGATCGATACTTTTTAGATTTTTCATTCAATTTGCCCTTCACTGTAAAAGCGTAGAGGGCGAGGCATGCCTCGCCCTCTACGAATTCTATTTAAATACTTTTTTTTCAAATTCTTTTATTTTCCTGACGCGTCTCGCGTGCCGCCCTTTAAGCGCTTTGGTTTCCAGCCATGTTTTAACGATATTCACTGCTTTTTTTTTCGAGTTTTTTTTAGCAGACAGGGCTAATACGTTTGTATCATTATGCTGACGCGCGGATAAAGCGTCTTCAATCGTATGACAAAGCCCGGCTCTTACTCCGGGAAGTTTATTCGCTATAACGGACATTCCTATCCCGGTTTTACATATCACAATACCCCTATAAGCCTCTTTGCTTGAAACTTTTTTTGCGACATTAAATCCAAAAATCGGGTAATCGCAAGCTTTGTCAGAATAAACGCCCTCGTCTTCAACTTTGTATCCCCACTCTTTTAAAGCCTTCTTCAAAATTTCTTTAAGCAAAAAACCACCATGATCCGCGCCGATTGATATTATCCTTTTAGCCATTTTATCAACTCCTCTATGGGCTGTTTTATTGAGCTAAAACATCTTTTATAATATTCGGACGTCTGTCCAATCGGATCGGCAATTGTCTCATTTTCTGCGTTCTTATCATATCGAGACAAATACCATACTTTGCTTTCCGCCTCTGGCACCATACTTAAAATTCTATCCTTATGAAAAGGTTCCATTACCAGGATAATATCCGCCCACAGGATGTGTTCTACCGTAAGCG
This sequence comes from Candidatus Omnitrophota bacterium, assembly GCA_018814505.1. Lineage (GTDB taxonomy): Bacteria > Omnitrophota > Gorgyraeia > Tantalellales > Tantalellaceae > JBDRNE01. The sequence continues at coordinate 10,368 of JAHIZQ010000129.1, read as the reverse complement.
CGTTAGATTCGAGACTGTCAGTATCTATTCCTTCATCTGTAAGCACTTTAATTGTTTCCTTTGTAGGAGAAAGTCCATCTATTCCGAAAGTACCCGCGGATTTTATTTTAATGGTTAATTTTTCTTCAACTACGCGTTTTTCAAAATAAGCTTCTGCCATTATACTGCGACAACTGTTTCCCGTGCAAACAAAAAGAACTTTCCTGATATCATTTTTGTTCATGAATTTATACCTAAACTCTCTATCTATACTTTTGCTATTTTTTTGTTTTTCGCGTCTATTTTGCGCGCCAATTCTCTTTTATGGCTTGTAAGTTTTTTCGCGACAGCCGTATTGCTCAAGGCTATTATTTCTGCCGCTAAAATAGCGGCATTAATTGCGCCAGCTTTGCCTATGGCTACTGTCGCTACCGGAACGCCTGAGGGCATCTGTACGGTTGATAACAGAGAATCTATCCCGTCCAGTTTTGTCTGCATAGGAACCCCTATTACAGGCAAAATTGTATGTGCGGCAACAACTCCTGCTAAATGCGCCGCTCCTCCTGCGCCGGCAATAATAACTTTTATACCCCGTTTTGAGGCGGTTTTAGCAAATGTAGCCGTTTTTTCAGGAGACCGATGGGCGGACAATATCTTTATTTCATAGGTAATTCCCATTTTTTCTAACATGTCTGCCGACTCTTTCATAACAGGAAGATCCGAATCACTTCCCATAATTACTCCCACCACAGGATTTTTACCCATTTTACTCCCTTCGCCTTTAAAACTTTATTTTATACGCTTTTTTGGAAGAGCCCTAAAACCTATATCTTTTCGATATTGCATCCCATCAAAATAAATTTTTTTCACAGCTTTGTATGTATGTTCAATAGCATCCTTAATATTTCTTCCTTTACCCACAACATTAAGAACCCTGCCGCCAAATGATATAATTTCAGTGCCGGAAAAAGATGTCCCTGCGTGAAAAATCAAGGCTTTTTGTTTTTCCGCGTCTTTTATTCCTGAAATAACTTTACCTGTTTCATATTTTCCAGGATATCCTTCCGACGCAAGCACTACACAGACATATTCACTATCGTCCCATGTTATTTTTTTCGCAGAGATATCACCTTCAGCGGCGGCCATTAAAACTTCAGCAAAATCCGACCTTATCCTGGGCACAATAACTTGAGTTTCAGGATCCCCAAACCGTACGTTATATTCAAGAACCTTAGGCCCTTTTGAAGTTACCATGATGCCAAAATATAAAACACCTTTATATTCGATTTTCGAGTTTTTTAAACCTTCCATTGTCGGCCGAACAATTGTATCCATAATTTCATCAAACAATTCTTTGTTTACAATTGGCGCGGGCGAATACGCGCCCATTCCTCCGGTGTTAGGCCCTTTATCCCCCTCGTTTATTCTTTTATGGTCCTGGCTAGATGCCAATGGAATAATATTTGTTCCATCCGTTAAAATTAAAATTGACGCTTCTTCTCCTGAAAGATATTCTTCGACTATAATTCTTTGACCTTGAGCTCCGAACATTTTTTTTACAAGCATGTCTTCCGCGGCACTTATTGCCTCTTCCGCGGTCTCCGCGATTATCACTCCTTTGCCCGCCGCTAACCCATAAGCTTTTACAACAATCGGCATACTGACAGATTTTATATATTCTTCCGCCTTCTGAAAATCGTCAAAGATACGAAATCCAGCTGTCGGGATATTGTATCTTCCCATAAATTCTTTAGCGAACACTTTGCTTGACTCCAAACGGCTGGCAGAATAAGACGGCCCAAAAACTTTAATATTTTCTTTTTCCAAATCATCTGTTATGCCGACCGCTAAAGACGCTTCCGGGCCGACAACAACTAAATCTATTTTTTTTTCGTGACAAAATTTAATTACTTCAGAATGGTTTTTAACATTAATCTCTACGTTTACAGCTTCCTTTAAAGTCCCGCCATTTCCCGGAGAGCAATACAGATCTTTCACCTTTGAACTTTGGCGCAGTTTCCAACAAATGGCATGTTCTCTTCCTCCGGATCCGATAACTAATATGTTCATTTATACCCTTTCCCTCACCTAAGAAACAATTTCAACTTGATTATCGGTTTTCTGTTTCTTTTCTATAGTGCCGATAATCCAACTCTTAAGTTTAAATTTTTTAGAAAAAATCTTTTGAATCTTTTCAGCATTTTTATGAGACAAAATAAGCGCCATACCGATTCCCATGTTAAAAGTCCGGTACAACTCTTTTTCCTTTATCTCAGCACTTTTTATTATCAATCGATATACCCTTGGAATATCCCATGTCCCCTTTTGGATAACAGCCTTCACATTTTTAGGTAACACACGCGGAATATTGTCATAAAAACCACCGCCCGTAATATGTACGGCGCCTTTTATCGGAACAATAGAACTTGCTTTAAGAACTGGTTTGACATAAATACTTGTAGGTTTTAGGAAAAGTTTATAATTCTCTTTTATCTGTTTTCGCGTAAAAATCTTTCTAACCAGAGAATAACCATTAGAATGTAGTCCGCTTGACGCTAACCCCAAAATAACGTCTCCGCTCCGAATCTGTTTTCCATCAATAACTTTTTTCCTGTCAACTATCCCAACAGTAAAGCCGGCCAAATCATAGTCGCCTTTCGCGTACATACCGGGCATTTCAGCTGTTTCGCCGCCTAAAAGCGCGCAGTTGGCCTCATGACAAGCTTTCACTATTCCTTTAATAACTTCCGTCCAAATTTTTCCCCGAAGTTTACCCGAAGCAAAATAATCGAGAAAAAAAAGCGGCCTTGCCCCGGAACAAAGCGTATCATTAACACACATTGCCACGAGATCAATGCCTATTGTGTCATGTTTTTTCGCGATTTGAGCTACCCAAAGTTTCGTACCTACGCCATCTGTCGAAGCAACCAACAAAGGGTCTTTTATATTCATCTTTTTGATGTCAAAAAAACCGCCAAACCCTCCGATAGAATCCATGCTTCCTTTTACTCTGGCAGTATTTATCAAATCTTTAACTTCACTTATTAACCGATTTGCTTTATCGATGTCAACTCCAGCTTTTTTATAAGTGATGTTTTTCATATCCCTGCCCTTTTAAAAATTGTATCCACATGCCTAAGATGGTACTCTAATTTAAAACAGTTTTCTATTTCATCCTGCGACATATATTTTTTGACATCTTCACTGGCCTGTACAAATACCTTAAATTCTTTATCTGCTTTATGGGCCTTTAGCGCTAACAACTGCACAATATCATAGGCGTCCATTCTTGTCGCGCCTTTTTTAATAAGTTCAAGTAAAAGACATTGTGAATAAATAAGTCCTTTTGTCGCGCCGATGTTTTCGAGCATTTTACTTTCATTAACAACAAGCTTTTCAATTAAAGTTGCGACTTTGGACAACATATAGTCTAAGAGAATTGTAGAATCCGGAATTATTATGCGTTCTACGGACGAATGGGAAATATCACGTTCATGCCACAAGGCCATATTTTCAATCGCGGCCATCGCGTTGGCTCTTAAAACACGAGCAAGACCTGTTATTCTTTCACAGATTATAGGGTTTTTTTTATGTGGCATACTTGACGAACCTGTCTGGCCTGACGCAAAAAATTCCTGAACTTCACCAATTTCAGTTTTTTGGAGCCCTCTAATTTCAAGCGCGAGTTTTTCCAGCGTCGCGCCGGTAATAGCAATCGCGTTGAGATATTCCGCGTGCCTATCTCTTTGAAGCACTTGGCTTGATACTTCAGCAGATTTAAAACCTAATTTTTTGCATACATACTCTTCAACAAAAGGGTCCACATTCGCAAACGTACCGACTGACCCTGAAATTTTACCCACGGCAATAATTTTCCTAGCGTTTTCCAAACGCGCAAGATTCCGGCTCATTTCTTTATAAAAAAGTGCCATTTTTATTCCAAAAGAAATTGGTTCAGCATGCACACCGTGCGACCGTCCCATCATAGGAGTATTTTTATATTTAGCGGCCTTTTCTCTTAATTTGGACATAACCAACTTCACATCACCGATAATAATATCCATGGCTTCTGTCATCATAAGAGAAAGCGCCGTATCTAAGACATCGCTTGAAGTAAGCCCGAAATGAAGATATTTTGCGTCTTCACCAATTTTTTCAGATATGTTTTTAATAAACGCGACTACATCATGATGCGTTTTTGCCTCAATTTCATTTATCCGTTTAACATTAAACTCGGCTTTTTCTTTTATTGTCTTTACGGCTGATTTGGGAACCAATCCCTGCTCGGCGAATGCTTCGCATGCCAATATCTCTACATCCAGCATCTTTTGAAATTTATTTTCTTCCGTCCAAATTTTAGCCATTTCCGGTCGCGTATATCTATCAATCATAGACTTACTCCCTTTTTGCGTCTTTGCTATACTGTACTTTCGTATGTTAGAGTATTTTTTATATCATACATCTCATGCCCTTGTCAATTTGTATCGAATCTGACAAAAGAAACGGGACAATGCCATTTATTTGCTCTCAAACTAAATGACATTGTCCCGTTTTAATAAACTTGGTTGCGGGGAAGGGAATCGAACCCCTGACCTTGAGGTTATGAGCCTCACGAGCTACCTCTGCTCCACCCCGCGACAAAATTAATCTTATTTAAGTGTGGATTATAACAAATAACTCGGACAGAAGCAAACACTTTATATTAACATTTCATGTTACCATTTTTAAAAACACGTTTTTTAGTTAAACCAAGATAAAATCGGACTTTCTAAAAAATTCTCTATTTTAATCCCTTCATCTCCTATGATAATCGTTTTTGCGTGTGGATATTCTTCTGAAAACTTCTTAAGACCACTAAAAACGGATCTTTTTTTCCCGCTTTTTACTTCGATAGAAATCAAAATATTTCCTTTTTTCATTATGAAATCTACTTCATAATTACCTTTTCTCCAATAGTAAACATCAATACCGTATTTATTTCCCTCATTTATAAGATACGCGCCAACACTAACTTCTATTAAGCGTCCCCAAAAATCAGGCTTTTCCCTCCAACTTTTAAAATCTAAATTAACTAAAGCAGTCATTAACGCCGTGTTTAGCGGTATCCACTTCGGACTTGAATTTCTCCGACGGACAACACTTCCTGTCCATTTAGGCAACCCTTTTATTAAAAAGGCCAACTCAAATAATTTTTGATAATGCGCAAGCGTTGTAGTATTCCCTGCGTCAGATAATTGACCAAGCAATTTTTGATATGATAGAATTTGTCCGCCATACTCACATGCCAAAACAAAAAGCTGACGAAGAAGCACCGGTTTTTCAACACGATTCAAAAGCAAGATGTCTTTTGAAACCGCGGTTTCTATAAGCGCGTCTCGAATGTAAGCCGCCCATCTTTGTTCATCGCTTATCAAAGACGCCGCTCCGGGATAACCTCCAAAATAAACGTATTCATCAAACGTCCAATTAAAACATTCTTTACATTCTTTCCATGTCCAATGCGACATTTGTATTATTTCAAAACGCCCGGCAAGGCTTTCGTTTAATCCTTTTTTAAGAAGTAACGCTGAGGAACCTAAAATAACAACTTTAATATTTTTTCCAAAACGAGTATCTTCATCCCACAATCTTTTTACTTCATCCGCCCAATTAGATATCTTTTGGACTTCATCCAAAACGAGAACCATTTCATTTTTTTTCTTTAAGTTTACTTCTTGCAACTTCCCATTGTTGCGCGATCCAATCGGTTGTCGGGGGAGCGGGAAAATCAGAAGCGGCATAAATAAACTCTTTCCCAAGATGCTCCAAAACCTGTTGTATTGCTGTGGTCTTTCCCACCTGTCTCGGGCCATTGATAACTTGAATAAATTTCCTATTTTCCTGCAAACGCCCAGTTATAATTTTTGTTGTATCTCTTTTAAATACAGGCAATTCCATGTTTTCCTCCGATTACCTCAATACATTGAGTAAAGTCAAGAGGTTTTGTATTTTTCCTACTTTTAGCATCGCCAGATTAAAACCACTGATTAATTTGTTTTTCATGAAAGTTAGTGTACACTGTTACAGTATCAAATAAGACTCTTATATTCTGAAAGGAGTTATTTTGACAAAAGATCAGCCCAAAAAAGCCCAAGTCGTCTGTTGTGGGAATATCGCGTTTGACCTTATTTTTAATGATAAGAAATCTAACAACCTAAGTTTTTCCGTCAAACCGGGCGGTTCAGTCCTAAATACGGCTATACTCGTTTCCCGGTTAGGATTATCTGTTTCTCTTATAGCCAAAACCGGAAACGATTTTTTGGGACAAAAACTGCTTTCTTTGCTGAAAACTGAAAATATTAAAACTGATAATGTTCTTCTGGACAGCCGCTTAAAAACCGGGCTTGCATTGGCCCATTTGAATAAAAAAGGTGATCCTTCCTATATTTTTTATAAATCTCACGGCAAGTTAACTTCTTTTGGCAAACATGAGTTTCCTCAAAATATTTTTAAAAATGTTTCTGTTTTTCATACCGCATCCGCATATTCTTACGATGATTTTACGTTTAACAACTCTCTCAGTTTTATGCAAAGGTCAAAAAAAGAAAAAGTTTTTATTTCTTATGACCCTAATTGGCGCGAAAACAGAATCGCAAATACAACAACTGCCCGTAACCGAATTAAAAAACTCCTGCCCTACATTGACCTCTTAAAACTAAGTTCTTCCGACGCCATGGGAATTACGGAAAAACGTACCCTTTCAAAGGCTCTCAACTGTTTGCCTAAAAATATTATCGTAACACTCGGAGAAAAAGGAGCATTTTTTTATGATGGCAAAAAAAAATTGCACACCCCCATGTTAAAAGTTAAAACAGTGGATACTATCGGAGCGGGCGACGCTTTTACCGCGGGTTTAATATACCGGTATTGCTTGCTTGGAAAAAAGCTTTTTTGGGAACATCAAAAAGAAAACCTCCAATTTGCTTCCGCGGCATCAGCTTTAATATGCAGAGGCCGCGGTGCAACTGAAGGCTTAAAAAATTCAAGGCAAGTTAAACGGTTTTTAAAAACACACTTATTCTCTACGAGTTCTCTTTTTTGCGGTAAATAACTTCTCCCTTTTTGACAATCCCAAGTTTTTCACGGGCTTTTCTTTCGACATATTCAGGATCTTCTTTCATTTTAGTTAATTCCGCGCTCACTTTTCGATTATTTTCTTTAAGAAGTTTTATGCGCTGTATCTTTTCCAGGTTTTCTTCTCTTAATCTCTGAAGTTTTGAATAACCCGGCAAAAAAATAATACACAAAACCGTTAAAGTGCCGAAAATATAAAAAATTATCTTCTTTCTTTCCATATCTCCTTGCCATAAACGGCGTTAGCCGCTAACATTTCTTCTATACGAAGAAGTTCGTTGTATTTACAAACTCTATCTGTACGACATGTTGACCCTGTTTTTATTTGGCCCGTCCCTGTCGCGACTACCAGGTGCGCAATCGTAACGTCTTCCGTTTCACCCGAACGGTGAGATATTACAGCGGTATACCCCGCTTTTTTAGCCATGTTTATCGCGGCTAACGTTTCCGTCAGAGTGCCTATCTGGTTAACTTTGATAAGAATAGAGTTTGCTATTCCTTTTTCAATACCCTCTTTTAGTCTTTTCGTATTCGTGACAAAGAGATCATCTCCCACTAACTGTGTTTTTGATCCTATTTTCTCGGTAAGTTTTTTCCATCCGTCCCAATCGTCCTCAGCAAGTCCATCTTCGATTGATACTATTGGATACTTACTTGTCCAATCCGCGTAAAAATCAACCATGTCATCCGCGGTTTTTTCGCTTTTTTGTTCGGCCTTAAGAACATACTTCCCATGGCTATAAAATTCACTTGACGCGGGATCCAATGCGATACTAATATCCTTCCCTGCATTGTAGCCGGCTTTACTAATAGCTTCTAAAATAACTTCGACCGCCTCTTCATTCGACTGAAGATTCGGAGCAAACCCGCCTTCATCCCCTACTGCCGTCAAAAGACCTTTTGAATGCAGTATTTTTTTTAAGTTATGAAAAACTTCAGTTCCCATTCTTAAGGCTTCTTTAAATGAATCCGCCCCTATCGGCATAATCATAAATTCCTGGAGATCAACGTTATTATCAGCATGTTCTCCGCCGTTAAGAATATTCATCATTGGAATAGGAAGTATTTTCGCGCTCGCGCCTCCCAAATATCGAAACAACGGAATTTTGCGTGAAACACTAACAGCTTTTGCAACGGCCATTGATACGCCCAAGATAGCGTTCGCTCCAAGCCTACCTTTATTCTGCGTTCCATCAAGGTTAATAAGCGCTTCGTCTAAAGCCGCCTGTTCAGCCGCGTTCATACCTTTAATCTTTGATGCGATTTCAGTATTTACATTGCCGACGGCTTTTAACACGCCTTTACCCATATATCTTTTTGCGTCACCATCACGCAATTCTACTGCTTCATGTTCTCCTGTTGACGCTCCGCTTGGAACCGCCGCACGGCCTAAAGAACCATCTTCCAATATGATATCTACCTCTACAGTCGGGTTACCTCTTGAATCCAATATTTCGCGCCCTATGATTTTTTCAATTTTTGTCGACATTCTTTTGTTCCTTTCCTTTACATTATTTTTACTTTACGTCCTTCTATTTTGAGTTTTCCCTCAACAAAAAGACGCACAGCTTCCGGGTATAATTTGTGTTCTTCTTTATGAATCTTTTCTTCCAAATCCGCCTCTGTATCTTCCTCTCTAATGCAAACACTTGATTGCAAAATTATCGGTCCAGAATCAACCTCTTTTTCCACAAAATGCACCGTTACCCCAGTTACCTTCGTTCCGCTCTTAAACGCGTCTTTTATTCCATGCGCGCCTTTAAAAGAAGGTAGTAGCGCTGGATGTATATTCAATATTCTATTTTTGTATTCTTCTATAAAAGCATCTGTCAATATTCGCATAAATCCAGCAAGAACTACTAATTCAATTTTTCTATCTCTCAATTTTCGAATAAGTTCTGTATCAAAATCTTCACGGGATTTAAAATCCTGTTTTTTTAAAACAATTGTTTCAATTCCTATTTTTCGAGCGCGAGTTACCGCAAACGCGTCTGGATTATCACTTATTACAACCGCGATTTTTCCTCCGGCTAAGTTGCCTTTTTTTTCAGCGTCAATAAGCGCCTGCAAATTACTGCCGTTTCCGGAAACCAACACCGCGATTTTCATTTATCCACCCCCCATCACACACATACAAAAAAAAAAAAAAGAGCAACTCGCGTTTTCGCTGACACGTCTCTTGCGCTATCAATTGCGCCACAAAAAAAAGCATGCTTACTGCTAGCACCAATTAGCCAAGCGATTTTATTACTTTTGTCGGACATTTTGCCATTAGTTTTCCAACTTCTTCAGAATTCTTCTGCTTAGAATAGTCCGGGAAAGATAAATTGTTCTGAATTTTGAAATACCCTTCCTTTGACAATTTTTCGCACATACCGCACGCGATACAGCCTACCGAACAAATCTGCCGTGTCCGAAGAATAGTATCAACGGATTTACACGCGACATAAAAAAGTTTTTCAAATTGTTTATCCTGTATGCTAATAACCTGCCGCGGACACACCGCGACGCATTTCGCGCAGGCGGTACATTTTTCTACATCAATTTTTGGCAACCCGTCTTCCATATGTATTGCATCGAACGGACAAACCTTTACGCAATCTCCAAACCCCATACATCCATATTGGCAATTCATACCGCCACCAAAAACAAGATTCGCGGACGCGCAGGTTTCTACGCCTATATAATCAGCTATTGGTTTTTTATTTTCATTTTTAGCGGCACAATGTACAACTGCTACCTGCCGACATTGCGCGGTTTCTTCGCTTCCTGTTATTTCTAAAAGTTTCTCTCTAATTTCTTCGCTTATAACTTTGCATAAAAGTGGATTTGCCCCGGCCGAAACTATGTGTTCCGCGAAATCGTGACAACTTAAAAACCCGCACGCGCCGCAATTAACTCCGGGTAATAAGCGGTTTATTTCATCAACCTCGGGGTTATCTGCCACTTTTAGTTTTTTATCGGCAAACGTTAAGACTGAAGCAAAAAAAATTGCCAGCCCTGCCATACTAAGAATTGACGCTATCATTAAATTATTCATTCTACCAGTCACATCTACTTATTCACCATTTATCCACTAATTATTCCACCAAACCCCATAAACGCAAGCGCGAGCATTCCCGCGATAATAAGCGTTATTCCTGCACCTTTTAATGGTTTCGGAATTTCCGCAAACTCAAGATCTTCCCGTATGCCTGCCATAATAACCAAAGCTAAAGTGAACCCCACGCCTGCCGCAAGCCCAAAAATAACTGATTCTAAAAAATGATAGTTTCT
>JAHIZQ010000128.1 GCA_018814505.1 Candidatus Omnitrophota bacterium | reverse complement strand
GAATCGGTCTGATAAATCTATAGAAGAAAAGGCAGGCAGGGATCTTTTAAATGTCCTGATTCCTTCTGTTCCGAGCCCTTTCACAGGGGTAATTATTTTGGTTCCGGTTAAGGAAGTTATTTTTCTGGATATAGGGATAGAAGAGGCTATGAAGCTTTTTATTTCAGGAGGCGTGGTGAATCCTGGTGAATCAATCGGCTATTTAAATTCGTCAGTAGATTAAATCCATCCTTATAGGTCTTTTTTGTGCAATAAAGACAGGTTGATGCTGTTGCTAATTTTTAGCAGGCACATGAGCAAAATAGTTAGGATGATCCCGTAATTTGGGATTAGAATGAGTGGTGTGATGAGAGCGCCTATGCAGGCACCTGTCAGGTCTAGGCAATAGAGGCGGCCAGCTGATATATGAGAAGGCCTGCTTTGGGAATGAGATCTCGTTATCAGTGAAAAGATAATAGGAATTTCCAGGCCGATTAATCCACCCGCTGAAAAACTGAGAAGAGAAAAAAGCCATTTGAGTGTGTTTGGATTATAAGTATTGTTGAAGATATAAGCTGTTAAAAGTGCTAAAAGTGTGATGCCAGCCGGCAGAAGGATTTCTATTAGACTTAACGCTTTTAACGAGCTTAATGTTTTTAGCTTTTTATTTGCTAGAAATGTTCCCGCAGCTATACCCGCCATGAAACTTGTTGTTAAAACGGCCAGCCATTGAAATAGGATCCCTAAAAAGCTTTGGAAAAGAAGCAGAACCGTGACTTGGGTGGACATGGTAAATATTCCGCTTGTTAAGGCCGTTATGCTTAAAGTCATAGCGGTGTTTTTTATGCTTCGGCTGAGCCATCTCAAAAAAACGAAAAGGGCAAGAATAAGTAGTATCAAGTGATTTGGTTCAATTTTTGAGAAAGATTTAAATACGGAGGGGATTTGTATTGAGAACTGCGCGTAATAAAGCCTTAGAGCCGCATAGAGGCCGGCTGGTTTTAAGTCTTGGTTGATAACTGCTTTCTCAAGTTCCGGTTTAAGGCTGTCAAAAAACCATTGTTGATAACTTGGGTCAAGACGTAGGTTTAAATAGCTTAAGTTTATTAAGCTTGTTTGGATGTTGAGGTTGCGGCAATGGCCTATCATGGCAGCCGTATCAATTTTTTGTTTTGTACCCGTAGCTATGAATATATTAAAGCCGTCACCCGGGATGGCTTCCAAGTAGTTAAACGAGGCGCGCAAGGTTTTGTAAATTGTGGCGTTCATCGCCAGGAATTCATCGCTTAAATAGGACAGCGTCCCCCATGTTTTAAAAACAGCCAGGCCTCTTGGCTTGAGGTGGCGCTTAATTTCCGTGAAAAATTCCTGCGTGTAATAACGGTTGATGGATAAGGATGTGGGTAGGCCAACGTTGACGAAAATCACATCATATTTTTGATCAGTTGTTTTAATGAAAGAGCGTCCGTCGGTAAGTTGTATATGGACACGCGGGTTATTGAGTTCCTTCTGTATCTGTTTGTTTTTTAACGTCAAAAGCGTTTTGATGAATACAGGGTCAATTTCGCAATAGGTGATTTCGATCTCTGGGTATTTGAGCGCTTCTTGAATGAGCCCTCCGGCCGCTTGCCCGATGAAAAGAATTGATTTGGCGTTCGGATTTAAAAGTAGGGGGATATGAATGAAATCTTCTATAAAAAATGTATCCCCTGCGGGGAGGCTGAGGGTTGGGAGCCCATCATAAAAAATAGTATATTGATTATTTTCTTTGGAAACGGCAATGTTACCAAAAATAGAGTTTTCATAAGCGACAATATTTTTTTTATGCCATTGTATTTTAAGTGTCAACTTTTGGATAGGGCCGGAGAATATAAGGCATGTTATAGAGATAAGGAAGACAAGAGAGAAAATAATTTTTTTCAGCAGACGGCTATTATCTTTTAAAAGAAAAAGGCTCGCTAAAATATTGGCGCTGGATAAGATGAAAGCGATTTGGAACGCGTTAAAAACGGAGAGCATGATAAAAGCAAAGGTGAGGCCGCCTATGATGAGGCCTATGGATTCAATGAGGTAGATTTTTGCCATGGCGGAAGGTTTTTTATCTATTGTCTGTGTGACGAGCCGAAAGGCGATCGTGAACATGGTTCCATCTAAAATAGCCACAGAGGCCAGGCTGATAACTGTTATGGTGAGAATATTGGCAAAAGATAAGATTTCTCCAAATGGAACCCGAAGGATGACATGG
>JAHIZQ010000127.1 GCA_018814505.1 Candidatus Omnitrophota bacterium | reverse complement strand
TTCGCAAGAGGATATTGAAAAACTTAAAGTAGCATCTCTTCTGCATGATCTCGGAAAACTGGCTGTTGATGAAAAGATATTGTTTAAGAAAGGCAAACTGAACGGAGAAGAATTTGAACAAATAAAAAACCATCCGCGATGGGGGTCGGAGATGATATATCTTGTATATTTTTTAAGAGATATTATCCCGATTATGGCTAATCACCATGAAAATTATGATGGGACGGGTTATCCTGATGGGCTTGAAGGTGAAAATATTCCGCTATCAGCGAGAGTTTTGGGAATAGCGGATATATATGAAGCTTTAACCGCGGACAGGCCTTACCGCAGAGGTTTTTCTCACGAAGACGCGGTGGAAATAATAAAAAGTGAAAAAGGCCGAAAACTAGATCCCGCGATTACGGATGTGTTTTTAGAAATGTTAAAAAACGGAGAGATAAAGGAGAATATTTGAATTCAACATGTTGTGATCTGATGGCTCTTAGCTTTGTTGACGGTCTTGGCCCAAGAAGAATTTTATCAATTATAAACAAAGTTCCTGAAGGGAAAAATATATTTTTGATGCCGGATTTTAAAATCGCGGAAATTATATCAAACTTAAAAACTATTGATAAAATAAAAAAGGTAAAAGATACTGATGAATATAAACGGGAATTAGAGTACGTTCAAAAAGAAAAAATCTCAGTTTTATGTTTAAAAGATAAAGAGTATTCCTGTAATTTGAAAAGCATATATGATCCTCCGGCGGTTCTTTACTGTAAAGGAGATTTTTTAGACGCGGATATTAATGCTGTTGCCATTGTTGGATCTCGGCGATGTTCCTTGTATGGGCAGAAAATGGCAAAAAGTTTAGCCGCGGACCTTGCAAAAAAAGGAATAACCGTAGTAAGCGGGATGGCAAGGGGGATAGATATAGCGGCGCATAGAGGGGCTCTTGAAGCGGGCGGGCGCACTATCGCGGTTATGGGAAGCGGGTTCAGGCATATTTATCCAGTAGAGGCAAAACCTTTGATTGAAGAAATATGCCATAGTGGAGCGGTTATCACTGAATATAGTTCAGAAACTCATCCTCTGCGTCAAAATTTTCCAAGACGTAACAGAATTGTAAGTGGATTGGTTAAGGCTGTTGTGGTTGTTGAAGCGGCAGAAAGAAGCGGTGCTATGATAACCGTGGATTTCGCTCTTGAACAGGGTCGGGAAGTTTTTGCCGTGCCTGGCAGAGTTGATTCATATGCAGCCAATGGCTCTAATAAGCTTATACAAGACGGTGCTAAATTAGTAATGTCAGCCGAAGATATTCTTAATGAGCTTAATCTTGAAAAAATAGATGCCATAAAAAGGTCTGATAAAGAAGTAACCGTGGAAGTTCTGAACAAATTAGATAATGAAGAACGGATGGTGCTTGACTTAATCAGTATTGAAAAAAATGCGCATATTGATGATATTCTGGAGCAAACCAATTTAGATCCGGGAAGAGTTCACGCGGCAATACTTAAAATGCAGATGAAGAGGTTGATAAAAGAAATACCTGGAAAATATTTTGCTTTGACAAATGAAAAACTATCAAGAAAAGGATGAGTATTTATGGCGGTTAAGAAGAAGACAACTAAAACAAAAAAAAACCTGTCAAAATTTTTGGTAATTGTAGAATCTCCCGCAAAATCAAAAACCATAAATAAGATATTGGGAAAAAATTTTAAAGTATTGGCAAGTATGGGGCATATCATTGATTTGCCGGTGGATAGAATGGGAATTGATTTTGAAAATGGGTTTAAGCCAGAATATATGGTTATGAAAGGTAGAAAAAAATATTTGAACAGTCTTAAAAAAGAGGCCAAAACCGCTTCCGCGATATATCTTGCCGCTGACCCTGATAGAGAAGGAGAAGCGATTTGCTGGCATCTGAAGAATTCTCTCGCGAAAAAAGATACTACTTTTCATAGGGTAAGTTTTGGAGAAATAACGGAAAAAGCTGTTAAAGCCGCATTTCTTCATCCGGGTGAACTGGATATGAACAAGATAAATGCTCAGCAGGCACGCCGGATTTTAGACAGGATTGTCGGATATTCTTTAAGTCCGCTTTTGTGGCGAAAAATAACAAGAGGATTAAGCGCTGGCCGGGTACAATCAGTAGCTGTTATGTTGATTGTAAGACGAGAAGAAGAAATAAGGCGGTTTAAATCTGAAGAGTATTGGAGTATAGAAGCTCTTTTGAGTAAGAAAAACCAAAAAGATGAGGTTTCTCCGGAGTTTAACGCGCGTCTCGTAAAATATAAAGGCGAAAAAATTGATATACCAGATGAAGAGACTGTTAAAGAGATTGTTTCAAATGTTGAGAAGGAAGAGTTTAAAGTAGCGGATATCAGTCGTAAAGATAAAAAGAGCTATCCAAGGGCGCCTTATATTACTTCAGCTTTACAGCAGGACGCGTTTAATAAATTGAATTTTTCAGCTAACAAGACAATGAGAATCGCGCAAAGTCTTTATGAAGGAATAGACCTGGGCGAAGAAGGAAGTGTTGGTTTAATAACGTATATGCGTACAGATTCTGTTCGCGTGTCTCTCGATGCGGCAGATGACGCGAAAAAATATATATTAAGCGAATACGGAGAAAAATATTACGCGAAAAAGCAAGTGCAGTACAAATCGAAAAAAGGAGCGCAAGAAGCGCATGAAGCAATAAGACCCACTCTTCCATTAAGGCCGCCTGATGAAATAGCAGGAATGTTGAGTGTGGATGAGTTAAAGCTTTATAGCCTGATCTGGAAACGATTTATTGCTAGCCAGATGGAGAATGCTCTTTTTTCTGTTTTAACTGTAAACATATCTGCCGGAGATTACAGGTTTCGTGCTGGCGGGAGCCAGCTTATTTTTGACGGGTTTTTGAAAGTTTATAAAGGTATGGATGATATTACTGAGGATGATTCAGAAATACCTGATCTTACAGTCGGAGAAATAGTTGACCTGAAGGAATTGGTTCCCGAACAGCATTTTACAAAACCACCGGCGCGGTATACAGACGCTTCTTTAGTAAAAATTTTGGAAGAAAAAGGTATCGGCCGGCCTTCAACATACGCGCCGATTATACGTACAGTTATAAATAGAAACTATATTCAGCGTAAAGGCAAAGCTCTTCATCCGACGGAGTTAGGGGAATTAGTTAACGGTCTTCTTCTTGAAAATTTTCCGGATGTTGTAGACGAAGAATTTACGGCGAAAATGGAAACGGAACTTGATAATATCGAGGATGGAAAGATTAAATGGGTCGAGGTATTGAAAAACTTTTATTTGCCTTTTACAAAGAAACTTGAGGAAGCAAAGGAACGAATGCGTAATGTTAAGAGACAGGTTGTGACAACCGATGAAATATGTGATAAATGCGGGAAACCAATGGTTATAAAATGGGGGCGTCGTGGAAGATTCTTGAGTTGTTCGGATTTTCCGACGTGTAAAAACGCGAAATCAATAACAACAGGCGTTAAATGTCCTGAACCAAACTGTGACGGTGAACTCTTGGAACGGAAGTCTTCCCGGGGGATGTTTTACGGATGTACAAGATATCCTAAATGTACACATACGACAAAAAAACTTCCGGTACCAGAAGAAAACGATAACGGCGCATCAGATTACGTTGAGGAGGAATAAAACCGGTGAGGCGTTATATAGAAAAGTTCAGGAATTATCTCGATATAGAAAAAAATTATTCAGTCCACACTTTAAGAAACTATCAGTCTGATCTTAAGGAACTGTCAATTTTTTTGGAAAACAAAGATATAAAAGATGTGAATCATCTTGATATTAGGCGTTTTTTAGCGGAATTAAAGCAAAAAGGTTCTGCGAAACGTACTATTGTTAGAAAATTGGGCGCGGTACGGTCGTTTTTTAAGTTTCTTTTTCGAGAAAAATATATAGAATCCGATCCGGCAGGAAGTGTTTTTACTCCGAAACTTGATAAAAGATTGCCTGAATTTCTTGATCTTGAAAAAACTTTAAAGCTTATTACTTCACCAAATTCTGATACTTTTTTAGGATTAAGGGATCGGGCTATGTTAGAGGTTTTGTATTCAACAGGTATCAGAGTAAGCGAATTGGTGGGACTTAACATTCAGAATATTGATTTTATAGCGGGTGTAATTAATGTAAGAGGGAAAGGTAAAAAGGAACGGATTGCATTGCTTGGACAGCAGGCCCAATTGTCTCTCAGGCGGTATGTGCGAGAAAAACAGGGGTTTTCGGCGGTGGAAGAGAAAGCAGTGTTTCTCAACAGGTTTGGCGGACGGCTTACGGATAGAAGTGTAAGACGGCTTATTGATAAATATGTAAAAAAATGCAGTATAGAACAAAAGATATCTCCCCATTCTATTCGTCACTCATTTGCTACGCATATGATAAATAATGGTGCGGATCTAAGAAGCGTGCAGGAACTGTTGGGGCACAAAAATCTGTCAACGACTCAGATTTATACTCATCTTGGTTCACAAAGAATTAAAACTATGTATACAAAAGCACATCCAAGAGCCTGATTTTTTAGGCGGGATAAAGCTATTATGAAATTTTTATATGATTTAGTTTTTATAATTTTCAGTATTTTATATGTGCCATATCTTGTGTTTAAGGGCAAAGCCCATAAAGGGTTTTTGGAAAAATTTGGATTTTTGCCGGAAAAAGTTACAAGATTGCGTAATCCCGTGTGGATACATTCTGTAAGTGTCGGTGAAGCGGTTTTGGGTGTTAAACTGTCCGCGTATTTAAAAAAATGTTTTCCAGATAGACCTATAATTGTTTCAACTACAACACGGACAGGTTATGATGTGGTTTCAAAAACGCAAAATGGTTTCGTGGACGCGGTATTTTATTATCCCATGGATTTAAGTTTTATTACGGCTAAGGTTGTATCAAAGATAGAGCCGTTCGCCTATATTATGATTGAAACCGAGCTTTGGCCGAATATGTTACGTGAATTACAGTCACGGAACATTCCGGTTATAATGGTGAACGGGAGGATATCTGATTCGTCGTTCAAAAATTATAAGCGCGTAAAATTTCTGATGACACGTATTTTAAAATGCGTTAGCTGTTTTTGTATGCAGACAGAGCGGGATGCTGAAAAAATTGCACAATTGGGCGCGTCAAAAAACAAAATATTTGTTTCCGGAAATATGAAATTTGATGAAGGTCTTTGTTCTTCGGGGCAAAAAGGTATTAATCCGGAGTGTTTTGGATTTCATGATAAGGACAAAGTTATAGTCGCGGGGAGCACTCATTTTCCGGAAGAAATTGATATTATTGACGTTTATAAAGATTTAAAGGCGGAACGAAGTAATCTGCGGCTTATTATCGCGCCTCGTCATGTGGAACGCACTTCGAAAATACAGAATGATATTGAAAAGGCAGGGTTAAACTGTCTCCGATTTTCTGAAATTTTGAAAAGCGGCGTTCATGACAATTTTTCAAATAAAATAATACTGGTGGATACGATAGGGCATTTGGCTGATATTTACAGTGTAGCGGATATTGTTTTTATAGGCGGTAGTTTGGTAAAAAAGGGCGGGCAGAATCCGATAGAACCTGCAAGGTGGGGGAAAATTGTTATTTTCGGGCCCAATATGTTTAATTTTCGAAAGATAACGGATACATTTTTAGAAAATAACGCGGCTTGTAAAATAAGAAACAAGCAGGAACTTAAAATAAAGATAAAAGAATTTTTATCGAACACGCGAAAGAGTTGTGAAATGTCAAAAAATGCTTTAAAAGTTATTGAACAAAATTCAGGGGCAATTGAAAAAACAGTTGAAAAAATAAAAGGATATTTGACAAGATAAAGGTTTTGAACAATAAGGGGATAGGACTGTTGTTTAGATTATATATCTTAAAACTTATGAAAGACGAAAACTCCGGTTTTTTTGATAATCTTATAAAAGGGGTTTTGCGAATTTTATCCTGGATTTATTATGTAGCGATAAAATTTGTAGATAAATCTTATAGGCTGGGAATTAGGCGCGAGATTAAAATAAGCATTCCGGTTATAAGTGTAGGAAATATTACTTTAGGCGGAACAGGTAAAACTCCTTTGGCGATTTTTTTAGCAGAATATTATCAAGCAAGAGGTAAAAAACCCGCGATACTTATTCGCGGGTACGGCGGGGATGAGAACCGTTTGCTTGCGGATGAACTGGCAGATATTTCTATTTTTACGGGGCAGGATCGGGTTAAAAATGCCCGTATGGCTGTTGCTAGAAAAAATGATGTTATTATTCTGGATGACGCCTTCCAGCATAGAAGAATAAGGCGTGATTACAATATTGTGGTACTCGATAGTGTTTCTCTGTTTGGAAATAAGGCTTTAGTGCCGAGAGGAATTTTAAGGGAACCGGTTTCTTCGCTTGGGAGGGCGTCCGCGTTTGTACTTACAAAGGCGGATATGATAGGCGAAACTCGGAAGAATGCTGTTACGGAAATGTTGAAATCTAGCTTTCCGGAGATTCCGATTGCTCTAACTTGTCATAGGCCTTTGTCTTTTAGCGATGTGACAGGCGCGTCATATCCGGTAGAGACTATTAAAGGTTGGCAAATAGCTGTTGTTAGCGGAATAGGTGATCCTGATTATTTAGCGTTTTTATTGGAGAGGCAAGGAGCTAATATTGTTTTAAGACGAGACTATATGGATCATTATCAGTACACTCAGAAAGATATTGATAGGATTTCTCGCGATGTTCTCACGAGAAAAGTCCAAAAAATAATTGTAACCGCGAAAGATTATGTGAAACTTAAAAATTTAAATTTATCAAATATCGAAGACAAAACATTTATTTTAAAAATAGGCATTGATTTTATCGCCGGGAAGGAGGGGTTAATTGCTGGACTTAATAGCGTCATTTCTGGTTAGAGTGATTAATCTTGTCTTTTATGTTCTACCAATTGAGGTTAATTTAGCCATTGGCAGGAGTTTGGGCGGATGTATATATCTTTTAAGCGGGAAAAGAAGCGCGATTACGTATTCGAACCTTAAAGCGGCATATGCTTTGAGCAAATCTGCGGAGAATGAAAACAAAACCCCGCAGGAAATTAAGCGGATCACGAAAAGTGCATACAGGAACGTTGGGCAAACTTTTGCGGAACTTATTTCAATGACAAAGGTTTCCTCGGCGTACATAAACAAATTTGTAAGTATCAAGAATTTTGAAAGAATACAGTCTGCCGCTAAAAATCCTAAAGGGATGATTTTGGTTTCCGCGCATTTTGGCAACTGGGAAATTAGTACCATAACGAGCGGGTTTAAGGGGTTCCCGATGTACATTTTAGCGCGGGACCAAAAAATGAAACGATTAAATGAACTTTTAAATGTACTGCGTGAATCTAAAGGAATTAAGGTTATACGAAAAGGTGCAAGCATTAAAAATATCTTTCGTGTGCTTCAAAATGGTAAAAATATTGGTTTGCTTGCTGATCAAAATGCCGGTCCGCAGGGGTTTCTGGATGATTTTTTCGGTCGGCCCGCTTCAACTGCCGTCGGCCCGTATCGGTTTGCGCAAAAAAGCGGAGCATGGATATTGCCGGCGTTTATTCATCGGGTAAAAGGGCCATATCATGAGCTTGTGCTGGAAAAACCGATGGTTTTGGGCAAGGACGATGACATAGGGGTTTATCTGCATGAATACAATAAACTTTTAGAAAAACATGTGAGGGCGCATCCCGAGCAGTGGTTATGGATGCATAAAAGATGGAAGATGACGCCGGTAAAATATGTTATGGTTTTAGATGATGGAAAAAAAGGTCATTTAAAACAAAGTTTAGCGGTTGTAGGGCAGATGAAACAGTACCGGGAGAATGAAGGGTTTAGTCCGGAAAACCTAAAAATGCAAATAGTGCCGGTAAAATTCAAAAGCAAGAAGAATAAAATTATTTTTAACCTAGCAAGTTTGTTTTTTTCTGCGCGGTGTCAAGGATGTTTAAAATGTTTAAAATGGGCGCTTAAAAAGGATAGTTATGAGTTGATTTCGTCAAAATACGCGGATATTATCGTGAGCTGTGGTTCGAGTTTGTCATCGGTTAACAGGCTTATGAAAATAGAGAATTATGCCCGCAATCTTACGGTACTGGATCCGGGGGTTTTGATTCGAAAAAAGTTTGATCTTATTGTGGTTCCTCGGCATGATGCCGGCGGGCGGAGTTTTGACGAAGATAAAACTATAGTAACAGAACTATCTCCTAATTTGGTGAAAGAATTACCTGGTATGGAGGTCAAGCAGAACTGTATAGGGGTATTGTTCGGTGGTGATAACAAGTATTTTAGTTTGACCGAAGAGATGGCTCGCATTGCGGTAAAAGAGTTAAAGAAGGCATGTGAATCTATTGACGGGGAAACTTATATTACTACTTCACGAAGGACTGTGCCCCCGGTAGAGAAGATTTTAAAAAACGAGTTTGAAGCTTATTCAGGAAGTTATAGATTTGTTTCCGGTTCAAACGATAAAGATCCGTTTACTGTAGAGAAAATTTTGGCACGAAGCAATGTGGTTGTTGTTTCAGGAGAAAGCATTTCAATGGTGTCGGAAGCTGTTGCTTCCGGCAGACAAGTATTAGTTTTTATGCCTAAAAAAAAGACGAAAGACATTACGAAGTATGAAAAGTTTGTTCAAAATCTCGAACAAAAAAAGTATCTTAAATGCGTTAATATTGAGGATATTGCCGCAAGAATCACAGAGACTGTAAAACAGGGGAAATTGAAGAAAAATATTGTGCCGGAAGATAATAAAAGAATTTATGAGAAAATGTATAGATTGTTTTAGCCCGGGCAATTTCAACTTGTAGTTGAAGTCGAGGCGGGCATGTTGCACGTGGCAGGTAACACGTATCTTTTTATCTCGAGAGTGGGAAGGAAAGCCGGGCACGCAATGTGTGGCCTGCGTAACTTAGTATAAAATATGAATATTTTACAATTGGTTCCAAAACTAAATGTGGGTGGTGTGGAAAAAGGCACTGTTGAAGTCGCGCGTTATTTGGTTCTTAACGGGCATAAGGCCGTTGTGGTTTCCGGAGGCGGAAGTTTTGAAAAAAAACTTGCCGCTATCGGCGCGCGTCACTACGCGTTGCCGGTAGGGAAAAAGAATCCATTTATTATGATGTACAGTTACTTTAAGCTGAAACAGATAATTCTAAAGGAAAACATCAATATTGTGCATGCGCGGAGCCGGATACCTGCTCTCATTGGATATTTTGCGGCCAGGAAAACTGGTAAAGTTTTTATAACTACCGCTCATGGACAATATAAAAAACATCTCATAAGCAAAGTAATGGGATGGGGAAAAATAGTTGTTACTGCCAATGAAACAATGGCAAGATATATGAAGGATAATTTTAACGTTCCTCTTCGAAAAATTAGTATTGTGCCAAGAGGGGTTGATCTTGAAAAGTTTTCTTTCAAATTGCCAGCTCAAAAGGTCGGCAAAACTTTGCGTATAGGAATGATTTGCCGGTTTACTCCGCTTAAAGGGCATTTAGATTTTTTAAAAGCCGCCTCATATGTTTTAAGAAAAATTCCTAATCTTGAAGTTATTATGATGGGAGACAAATCTTCCGCGAAAGAAGAATATATTAAGAAAATTGAGCTGTCCGTTAAACGGCTTATGATGGGAGGAGTCGTAAAATTTATCGACAGCAGTCAAAGCGTTTCAGAAGTAATGAAAAGTTTAGATATTTTAGTTTCGGCAAACAGAGAACAGGAAGCTTTTGGACGTTCGATTATTGAAGCTCAAGCGTGTGGGGTTCCGGTAGTCGCGACGAAAGTAGGTGGTGTTATTGAAACTGTATTAAACGAACAAACAGGTTTGTTGTGCGAGGCCGGAAACCCGACAGATATGGCGGATAAAATACTCCAATACGCGCGGGATTTAAAACTTATGCAGACAGTAGCCTTAGCCGCACGGCAATATGTTGAGGATAATTATTCTTTGAGAAAAGCCATGGATTTGACGATGCAGGTTTATACGAAAGCGCTTAACGCTAAAAGTATACTTGTCCTTAAAATGAGCGCGCTGGGAGATGTTATTCTCGTGGTACCGTCACTACGGGCGATAAGAGAACGGTATCCAGGTGCATTGATAAAAGTGCTTGTTGACGCGCGTTTTCGTGACTGTTTGGCAAATTGTCCATATGTAGATGGAGTTATTTCTTGTGATTTTCAAACGCGGGATAAAGGAACGGGGTTTTTAAGGTTAGCGGCGAAACTTCGTTCAGAGGATTTTGATATGTCAATAGATTTTCAGAATAATACTAAAAGCCATATGTTGTCGTTTTTAGCGGCTATTCCTGAAAGATATGGATATGATAACCGGAAGATGAGTTTTTTAATTAACCGAAAAATCAGTTTACCAAAAAAGCCTCTGTCCCCAATTGAACATCAAGCATGTGTTTTAGGTCTTATGGGAATTACAAGGGTAGAACCTGTTCTTAAACTTTGGCCAGGAAAAGACGATGTGGCGTGGGCTCAGAAATTCCTGAAAGATAATTGGCTGAAAGAGCGTCAGAAAATTGTCGGGTTTGCTTTGTCCTCGAGCAGTAGGTGGGAAACAAAAAACTGGGGACTTTCTGCTATGGTAGAAGTTGCGGATATGTTGGCAAAAAATGAAAACATAAGAGTCGTTCTTTTAGGGCAGGATTCGGATAACAATCTTAAAGAACTTTTTCTAAAAAAAACAAGAGCTAAACCAATAGACGCGGTAGGAAAAACCAGTATTTTACAGCTTTTCGCGCTTATCGGAGAATGTGACGCGGTACTTACCGGAGACAGCGCTCCTATGCATATTGCTACTAGTATGGGGACGCCTTTTACAGCTATTTTTGGTCCGACAGATCCTATCCGGCATGTTGTACCAGGGGAATTTTGTAAAATTTTGTATAAAAAACAGACATGCGCGCCATGTTATAAAGGTGTATGTAAGCGGAATAAAAAATGTATGACAAGCATAAAAACGTCCGAAGTTTTTAGCGCTTTAATGGAAAATATAAGAGATGGAAAAGAGTAATTAGAACTTGAAAATATTGGTTTTTAAAATATGAAAATACTATTGTTAACTACACACTTAAATATAGGCGGAGTAGGGTTTTATACGGTAAACTTGGCCAAATACCTAAAAAAAAGAAATGTTGATGTTATTGTAGTTTCTTCCGGAGGGGATTTGGAAGAGATATTAGTTCGCGAACGTATACCTCATATAAAAATAGATATAAGGACTAAGTTTGAATTCAGCTTTAAGATTTTAAAAGTAGTACCTGTATTGTTCAATTTAGTAAAAAAAGAACATATTCAGGTAATACATGCTCAAACACGCGTAACGCAGGTCTTGGCATGGATTGTGTCAAGAATTACGCGGATTCCTTTTATTTCAACATGCCATGGTTTTTTTAAATCTCAAAGATTATCCCGTAAGCTTTTCCCGTGCTGGGGAGAGAAGATTATTGCTATAAGTGTCAGCGTTAAGGAACATCTTTTGGAAGATTTTTTTATTCCTAATAAGCGAGTGGAATTAATTCGTAACGGGATTGAAGTCAATCGTTTCGTAAAAATCGCTTCTGAAACAAGAAGCAATCTTATAAAGAAGATGAATTGGTCTCGGGATGTGATAATAGTAGGTTCCGTTGGACGGCTTTCACCGGTAAAAGGGTTTAATTATCTTATCTCAGCCTTCAAAAGGGCTAAAGCTGATAACGACAAGTTGAAATTACTTATTGTCGGAGAAGGTAAACAAGAATCTGTTTTAAAACAGCAGGTTGAAAGTGCCGGGCTTTCTGGTGAGGTTTTGTTTGTTTCCGGCCGGGAGTCTTTGGAATACTATTTATCTGCAATGGATATTTTTTGTCTATCGTCGGTAAGTGAAGGGTTAGGATTGTCTCTCATGGAGGCCATGGCGACAGGTATTGCCTGTATCGCTAGCAGTGTAGGTGGTCTCGTGGAACTTATTAATGATGGAGTAGATGGGCTTTTAGTTCCGGCAAAAAACGTTGAAAAATTAAGCGCTACGATAATTCGTCTGGCTGGAGATGATGTTTTTAGGACTTTGCTGAAAAAAAACGCGCAAAAAAAAGCTATTGAAAATTTTTCAATTGAAAAAAGCGTCGAGAAAACGATAAAAGTATATAGAGAAATGACAAAAGAATGACAAAATTTACCGCCAAAAGCGGGTCCGCCTCCGGTGGAAAATGTGAAAATGTTGTAGGGGAGGCCCTTGCGTCCTCCCCTAGTAGTGAATGGTAGATTGTGGATGAAAAATGGAGAAACCTAAAAGAATACTTATTTTTGAATTAAATTGGCTGGGAGACATACTGTTTTCTTTTCCTTTTATTAAGGCTCTTAGAGGCGCTTTCCCGTCTGCTTATATAACTTGCGCGGTGGTGCCTCGGTACGCGGAACTTTTAAAAAACAATACTTGTGTGGATAAAATATACGAACTTTCAGATGGTAACGGCGTTTTATCTTTATTGGAAAAATTAAAATTTATCTTTTTTTTACGAAAAGAAAGATTTGATACTTGTTTTCTTCTTAAACCTTCAAGAAATAAATCATTTGTCGCGTTATGCGCGGGAATTAAGCGAAGAATAGGGTTCGGTGGTAAAAAATCTTTTCTTACGGAAGAAGTAAAGCTTCCCCTAAAAGAAATGCACAGAGTGTTTCAGATTTTGCTCATTGCAAAAAGTATTGGCATAGATGTTACAGATGATAAATATGAATATTGTGTAAATATAGAAGATTCAAAGTGTGTTAATGAGTTATTAAACGCGGATACATGCGATAACAATGCTTTAATTGCGATTAATCCCGGAGGGAACTGGCCAGCGAAAAGGTGGCCCGCTAAAAACTTTGTATTGCTTGCAAAAAAAATTTTAACTCAGTTTAGTAACGTAAAAATTGTTATAACAGGTGCTAAGAAAGATAAGTTACTTGCGGAAGATGTGGCGCGTGAAATAGGAAGTGAAAGGTGTTGTAACTTGGCAGGGTGCACAAAGTTGAATGAGTTAGCCTCGGTTTTTAGTAAATGTGCTCTTATGATAAGCTCTGATTCAGGCCCGTTACATTTAGCTTCCGCGGTCGGGACCGTTACAATAGGTATTTTTGGGCCGACATCACATAAAATCACCGGGCCGATGGGGGTTGGCAGGAGTATTGTAATTAGAGAAGATATTGATTGTAAAATTCCATGTTACGAAGAGCATTGTATGAAAGATTATATTTGCATGGAAAAAGTGACTGTAGATAAGGTTTTTAACACGGTTTGTGATTTGTTTGGCCGGGGTGCTAAGTAGAAGGGGGTGCAAGATTCAGTTGCTTTGTGTACCCGTATCAAACAGGTCCTCGGCTTCTAAAGTGGCCTGTGAAACTCGCCGGGCATACAAAGCAAGTGAATCTTTTGTCAAAAAGGTGTTTTGTGCAACGTGGAGCCTGTAACGTGTTACGCTAAATTATGAAAATAGACAAAAAAAAAGTAAAATTAATTTTATTTATAACACTAAATAATTTGGGTGATATTGTGTTAACTACCCCTGTTTTTAATGAGCTTTGCCGAGAATTCCCGTCAGCTCTTATAGATGTTGTAACAGGGGCGCCTGGGAGAGAAATCTTTATTTCTCATCCTGCTGTCAGGGAGGTAGCGGTTCATGGAAAAAGAAAATCATTATTAGATAGAATTTCTCAGGTTTTCCAGTTTCGCCGCAAAAAGTATGATTTAATAATAGATTTAAAAAACTCCCTTTTGCCGCATTTGATCGGGGCAAAATATCATGCAAATTTATACGCGTTTATAACGGAATTTATGCGCAGAAAAGGAGCTTTTCATAAAAAAGAACAGCATTTAATGAAGCTTAAAGATTTAGGCTTGGAATTACCCGTGCTATCTTCATTTTTTATTCCAGTAAATGATGAAAACATTGAGCGCGTGGATTTTTTATTAAAGGATATAGGAAATTCTAAAGTAGCTATTGTTAGTCCCGGTTCAAAAAGCCATATTAAGAGATGGTCCGCGGTGAAATACGCGGAATTGAGTGATAAGTTAGTTTCAGAAATGGGATGCAAAATTTTCTTTGTCGGTAATAACGAAGACGTGTGGGTTCTTAATGCTGTTACAAAAGCTATGAAAGAGAATTATGTAAATTTATGCGGCAGTACATCTATATCCGTTCTTTTTGAACTTATGAGGCGAAGTGATATTGTTATAACGGGAGACAGCGCTCCTTTGCATATCGCGAGCGCGGCTAAAGCTCCGACCGTTGCAATTTTTGGACCTACGGATGATAGGCAATACGGTCCTTTATCTTGTCAAAGTGAAACAGTTAAACCCGATGTTCATTGCCGACCTTGCAATCTAGCGAACTGCAAGATCGGGTATAAGGAGGGATGTATCGGACTGATTAAAACTTCAGAAGTTTTTCATAAAGTAAAACAGCTTTTAAATAAAAACCTGGAATAATATTGAGGCGGGGGAATGGGCAATATTACGATTAAAAAATCCGATATTACAAAGGAAAATGTGGATGTAATCGTGAATGCCGCTAACACCGGTCTAAATGGCGGCGGCGGAGTTGACGGTGCAATTCACTCTTCAGGTGGTTCTTCTATCTTAAAAGAGTGCCGCGCTATAGGCGGATGTAAGACCGGGTTTGCGGTTATGACGAACGCTGGTAAACTCCTGGCAAAAAAAATTATTCATACGCCCGGGCCTGTGTGGCGCGGCGGTACACACGGCGAAGCGGAACTTTTGAGGAATTGTTATATGAATAGTTTTTATTTGGCGAAAAAGAACAATTTAAAAACAATTGCTTTTCCAGCTATAAGCGCGGGAATATACGCTTACCCCATTAGTCAGGCGGCGGCTATCGCGTTGGAAGCGGGGTTTAAAAATATTAAAGATTTCGACGAAATAAGGTACATATGTTTTTCAGAAAGAGATTACCAGGTGTATCTTGGAATATATAAAAAAATGACAAAAGAATGAAAACTAAACGGATACTAATAACTCGTACAGATAGGCTCGGTGATGTGGTTCTTTCTACGCCGGTGATAAGATTTTTGCGTGAAAAATACCCGTTTGCGTACATTGCTTTTATGGTACGTCCTGAGAATAGAGACGTTGTAGTCGCGAATCCGGATCTTGATGAAGTGATAATTTATGACAAGTATGGAAAACAAAAAAGTTTTTGGAACACTTTTAAATTCGCCTTGAAACTGAGAAACAAAAAGTTTGATATGGCCATAGCGCTACATCCGACAACTAGAGTTCATGTTATGTTTTTTTTAGCGGATATTCCTGAAAGAATAGGTTATGACCGAAAAATGGGGCGCCTTCTCACCTTGAGAATTAAGCACGATAAGCAAAAAGGGGAAAAACATGAAGTTGATTATAATTTCGATGTTTTAGAAAAAATCGGGATTGATACTACTCGTGCCGTTAAAATGCCATATATCGTGACAACTGAAAAACATAAAAACGTGGTTTTGTTATTGCGGAAAAAATTTAATATTAGTGAAAATATAGCGGTGTTTCATCCTGGTGCAAGTTGCCCTTCAAAAAGGTGGTCCGCGGAAAATTTTGGATATCTTGCGGATAAAATAACTGATAAATATGGGTTAAATGCTGTGTTTGTAGGCGGAATAGAAACTGAAAAATTTGTTAAACGTGCCATTAACGTAATGAAAAATAAAGCTACAAACTTAGCTGGTAAACTAAATGTTGGGGAACTGGCGGAATTTCTTTCAAAGTGCAGAGTTTTTGTTTCCAATGATTCAGGACCGGTACATATTGCTGTCGCGGTTAAGACTCCGACAGTAGCAATTTTCGGAAGAAACGATAGGGGGCTTTCTCCCAAAAGATGGGGGCCAATTGGCAAAAATGATGAAGTTGTGCATGATTCCGGGGAATGTGTTGAGTGTTTAGCGCATAATTGCCGTAAAGATTTTATCTGCTTAAAAAAAATCAGCCCGGAAGAAGTTATGAAAGCTGTGGATAGAATTTTAAAGAAGGCTGGGAATAAATAATGGATATACATTAAACAATTTTATAGATCGAAGTGAGCTATCCTCACATTTTCCCGTTTATTGATAAACGGAATGCTGCGTAAATTGGGTGGGCGCAAAGTGGATCTAAGTAGCGCAAACAAAATATAAAAATAGGAATGCCTGTTTCTTAGGATGTATAGTCACCAAGTTATGGTTTCATTAAGGAGGTTAAAATGGAAGAAAACATGGAAATTATTGTTAATGATGCGAATTTTGAACAAGAAGTGCT
>JAHIZQ010000126.1 GCA_018814505.1 Candidatus Omnitrophota bacterium | reverse complement strand
CGTTACCGGCAGAACATTATTTGAGAAAAATCCTAAAGCGTGTTTTCCGCCGGCTTCAACCGCGAAAGTTATGACAGCGATTATTGCCGTTGAGACATTGCCGATGGATACGGAGATAACAGCCAGTTCGTCTGCAGTGCAGGTTGAGCCTGTTGTAGTCGGGCTTCATCCCGGAGTTAAATATACATTAAAAGATCTTTTGGCCGGGATTCTAATAAGGTCTGGTAATGACGCGGCCAGGGTTATTGCTGAAGGCGTTTCCGTCACGGAAGAAAAATTTTCTGTGCTAATGAATAAAAAGGCGAAAGAAATTGGAATGGAAGACACTTATTTTGCCAACGCGTCAGGGCTTCCTACGGGCCCCAAAGACGCTCAGTATACTACGGCGGAAGATCTTAGCCGTATGATGGATTATGCCTTGAAAAAAGATGTTATTTTGGATATGATGTCCAAAGAACAAATGGTTATTTATGGGAGTGACTCTCAGGCAATTGTTCTTAAGACTCATAACAGGACACTTTCTTCAATCGAGGAAAACGTTTTTGGAAAAACCGGATATACTAAAGAAGCAAAACGTACGTTTGTAGGGGTAGATTCAAAAAACCGTCCGCGTATTATAATTGCTATGCTTCAATGTACTAGCCTTTGGAAAGATGTTTTAACGCTCAGGAAAAGCGGTCTTGAGATTTTTGTGCAAAAGCATCTTTCGTGGTATGAACGGTTAAAAAAATTGTTTAGTAAGAGAACCCAAAACGAATAAAAGCTTTAAAACGAATGTGTTTAAAAATATGAAAGATAAACTTGCTGTTGCCTTTTTGTGGCATATGCACCAGCCTTTGTACAAGGATCTAGTTTCAGGTAAATATTACCTTCCCTGGGTTCGATTACATTCCACGTATTCTTATCTTGACATGGTTTCAATTCTTGAAAAATTTCCCTCCGCCAGCGTTACGTTTAACTTTACGCCGTGCTTGATTTGGCAACTTTTAGACATTTCAAGGAATAATAGCGTGGATGACGTATTTTTGCAATTGTCAGAAAAAAAAGCCGAAAAACTAACCGACGAAGATAAGGTTTTTATTCTTAAAAATTTTTTCTCTTGCGATATTAAAAGATCAATTCTCACGAATAAAAGGTATCATGAATTATTTTTAAAAAGAGGTGAAAGTGTTCAGGAGAAAGACCTTTTCGAAAGATTAAAATATTTTAAAATTTCGGATTTTAGGGATGTGCAATTATTTTTTAATTTAGCTTGGTGCGGATTTACTTTAAGGGAGAAAAATGCATTAGTTAGAAAACTTATTCATAAAGGACATGATTACACGGAAGATGATAAAAAAGCTTTTTTTAAGCTTCAGAATGAAGTGGTAGCATCAATTTTACCGGCATATAAACATATGCAGGATAAAGGGCAGATTGAAATTTCAACGTCGCCTTTTTATCATCCAATATTGCCGCTTTTGTGCGACAAAGAAGAAACCCTTGGTATGTTTGCCGTTGATGATGCTAAAAACCAAGTCAGGAAAGCGATTGCTCTCTACAAAGAAGTATTTGGAACAGAACCTCGAGGTTTTTGGCCGCCTGAGGGCAGTGTGAGCCAGGCTATAATTCCCCTTTTGCGAGAAGAGAAGATAAAATGGATTGCTACGGATGAAGGGATTTTGTGGGAATCGTTAAACAATGAAAACGTTTCAAGGGACAAGCTTCTTTATCAGGCTTTTTCAGCGTACGCGGATGACAAAAATATCAGCATAATTTTTCGGGATGTAGGCATTTCAAACGCTATAAGTTTTAGATACTCTGGGATGCCTGCTAAAAAAGCGGTTATGGATATTATGAGTACTTTGAAAAATATTAAAAATAACGCGCATTTTTATAAAAAGACCGCTTTAGTGTCTATTATATTGGATGGGGAAAATCCATGGCCATATTTTTCCGAAGGCGGCAAACTCTTTCTTTCAGAAATGTACCGTCAGATTTCCGAGAACAAAGATTTTGGAATGGTTACAGTAAGCCGTTATTTAGAGAATGACACAAAAACTAAAAAAATAGATAATCTTTTCAGTGGGTCGTGGATAGACCGCAACTTTAATAAGTGGACAGGGTCGCCGCAGAAAAAGCGAGCCTGGAAATATCTTAAAAAAGCTAAAGAAGAACTTGTTAAAGTCGGTTGGCCGAATCCGGAAGCTTTGGAAGAGCTTTATATAGCCGAAGGAAGTGACTGGTTCTGGTGGTATGATGATTTTGGAAGTGAATTAAATTTTATATTTGATGAATTGTACCGGATACATTTAAGCAATATATATCGTTTGATTGATAAACCTGTGCCGTATTATTTGAAAATGCCTGTTCCTGCCGGTCCGGCAGTGAATAAACTGGTTTCAGGAGAAACTTTACTTTCAATGGCGCGGGTAACAAAAATTCTCATAGTGGCATCTGAAGCCGTTCCTTTCGCAAAAACAGGAGGGTTGGCTGATGTTACTACAAGTCTGGCAAAAGCTTTATTATCTTTGGGGTGTGATGTTAGGATAGTTTTGCCTTGTTATACTGCCGTACGAAACAATAAAACAGATTTAAAAAAAGAACTTAGCAGGGTAAAAAATGTTTTCGCGACGGGTGATGAGGAATTTGATGTTTATTGTAGTTCTATAAACGGCGTGCCAGCGTATTTTATTCATAATGAAAAGTATTTCGCACGGGAAGAATTATACGGTACGGAGAAGGGGGATTATTCTGATAATGCTCTAAGGTTCGGGTTTTTTTCACAGGCGGTTCTCTCTAGTCTGAAACATTTGGATTTTGTACCTGATGTAATTCATTGCAATGATTGGCAGACAGCACTTATTCCGTTTTATTTGAATTTTTATTTAAAGAAACAGGACGATACATATCAGAATACAAAATCTCTTTTTTCGATACATAACATGGCTTATCAGGGAGTTTTTGACCGAAAAATTATGAAAAACCTTAATATCCCGGATCATTTTTTTAATATGAACGATTTAGAGTTTTACGGCAAACTTAATTTTATGAAATCCGGAATATTGTATTCGGATGCCGTTAGTACCGTAAGTTTTCGCTATGCCGAAGAAATAATGACACCGGAATATGGTGCCGGATTAGACGGGCTTTTAATGACAAAAAAAGAATCACTTTACGGTATTCCCAACGGTGCGGACTATAGCATATGGAGCCCAGAAACTGATATTTTTATAAAAACAAAATTTAACAGTAAAACACTGGAGAAAAAGCTGGATTGTAAAAAAGAATTGATAGATTACGCGAGGCTTAAAATCCCTTTGGGCGCGCCTTTATTAGGATGTATTACGCGGCTTGTGGAACAAAAGGGGATGGATCTGGTGGCTGATATTATGGGTAAAGTTATCAGTTTAGGGTGCGGGATAGTTATTCTGGGAAAAGGGACCGACCACTATAACAAGCTTTTTTCCGCGCTTTCGAAAAAATATGCCGGGAAATTATATTTATGTAGCGCTTTCAATGATGAACTTGCCCATAAGATTGAAGCTGGCTGTGATATTTTTCTTATGCCTTCGCGTTATGAGCCCTGTGGGCTTAACCAAATGTACAGCATAAAGTACGGAACTATTCCGGTTGTTAGGGCAACCGGCGGGCTTGATGATGCAATTCGTGATTTTGATGAGGACAGGGAAGCCGCGAATGGGTTTAAGTTCGCTCCGGCTACGTCAATGGCATTGTACGAGGCTGTGAAAAGAGCTGTTGAATTGTTCAATAAAGATAAAAAGGCCTGGAAAAAACTTATGATTAGCGCGATGAGCTATAACTATTCGTGGGATAAATCCGCTAAGCAGTATTTGACACTATACAGAAAAATAATGACTGGTTAGCCGGTTACGCTGATTTATAATGTGGCGCAGGGGCCATGTGCTCTGTGTGGTACATGGCCCCTGCGCCTGTCCGTTTGTAACATGAAACGTGTTTTGAAAGGGGAGGGGTATGAAAGCTGATCTCGCTTTGGCTTTGCATTTTCATCAACCTGTCGGGAATTTTGATTCTGTGATAGAGAGGGCTTGTGATAATTGCTACATTCCCTTTTTAGAGACTGTAAGAAAGTATCCTTCTATAAAGATGAATTTTCATTTTACAGGGTGCTTGTTTGAGTGGGTGGAACAGAACCGTCCTGAGGTTATTGAACTAGTGCGCAAAATGGTTAAAAAAAACCAGGTCGAAATAATAAGCGGGGGGTTTTATGAACCCATACTTCCGGTTATTCCGGAAAAAGATAGAATAAAGCAAATAAAACTTTTGAATGATTATATCTTTAAAAAGTTCAGTTTTAAGCCGCAAGGCGCGTGGATTGCGGAAAGAGTTTGGGAACCTTTTCTTCCGTCTACGCTTGAGGATAGCGGGATAAAATATGTTATTTTAGACGACACACATTTCTTGTATTCAGGAGTTCCGAAAGATAAAACATACGGGTATTATACTACAGAGGATAACGCGAAGCATTTAGCAGTTTTCCCTTCGGATAAAGTTCTGCGGTACAATATGCCGTTTCATTTGCCTGAAGAAACAATAAATTATATGAAAAATATTGCTTCGGGGAACGCTTCACCTCTTTTTGTCTATGGTGACGATGGTGAAAAATTCGGAGAGTGGCCGGGAACTCATAAATGGGTGTTTCAGGAAAAATGGCTGGAGAATTTTTTGGACGCAATAATGCAGAACGCGGAATGGCTGAATACTGTAAAACTGTCAGAAGTTTTGGAAAACCGCGCTCCGGAAGGAAGGGTATACCTCTCGGCAGTCTCTTATGAAGAAATGTGTGAATGGGCACTTCCGGCCGATACTCAAGTATGGATGGAATCGGTAAAATCTGACATCAAGTTTTTGGGGAAACAAGATTTTTATAAACCGTTTATAAGAGGCGGGTTTTGGCGTAATTTTCTTTCAAAGTATCCCGAATCTAATCATATGCATAAGAAGATGATATATGTAAGTCGGAAACTGGAAAAAGTTTACGATAATAAAAATAGTAAAAGTTTTTTAGAACAAGCTGAAAAGGAACTTTTTCGCGGGCAATGCAATTGCGCGTATTGGCACGGAGTTTTCGGGGGGCTATACTTATTTAAATTGCGGTCGGCTGTGTATGAACACCTGATTAAAAGTGAGGTTTTGATCGATAAAGCTTCTTTAGAAAAAAAAGATTTTTTAAACGCAGAGATTTTAGATTTTAATGGGGACGGGTTTGACGAGATTATAGTGGAAAACCGTAAAATGGCGGCATATTTTTCTCCGGCCGAAGGGGGAATTTTAAAAGAACTTGATTCAAAAGAGGTTTGGTGTAACCTTATAAATTCACTTAGCCGAAAAAAAGAAGCTTACCATAAAAAGATATTGGAGAGTGCTAATCAAGACGCGGTTGGTTCGGAAAATGAACCAAAGACTATTCATGATGCTGGACGCAAGTTTGAAGAAAACGCGGCTATGCATTTAAATTACGATAAATGCGGAAGATACAGTTTAGTTGATCACTTTTTCTCTCCTGGTGTAAATATCGACGCGTTTAGTGACGAGAAGTACGAAGAAACCGGTAATTTTTTGAGTGCTGAATATGATTTTGCAATTAAAAAGAATGCCGATAAAGTTTTAGTTGTTTTAAAGAGAAACGGTAGAGTTTCCGGCGATGAGGTTTCTCTAATAAAAGAAATAAACGTTTTTAAAAACAAGTCGGAATGTTTGATCAAGTACGTAATTACAAATAAGAGTGGTAATGCTGTTAATTCCATTTTTGCTCCGGAGTTTAATTTAACAATGCCGTTAGCTGATTCGGACAGATATTTTTTTACGGTTAAGGGCCACAAACCCCCTTTCAGTTTTAAAGAAAAAATTATTCAGAATGAAGCCGTGCAGATAACTGCGGGTGATACTGAGAGCAAGTTGTCGTTTGACCTTAGTTTTAGTGAAAAATGCGGATTGTGGGTTTTCCCTCTCAAAACGGTTTCGCAATCAGAAAAAGCCTATGAACTTAATTATCAAAGTTCAGTGATATTGCCGCGAATAGCGCTAGAATTGAACCCATCCGAAAAGAAAGAGTTTACATTTGTATTAAAAATTTCAGCGTAATGAATTTCGGGTGAGGAGATATTGTGCTCGGTAGCTAAAACAGTAAAAATTTTGTTGATTTTTTGTGTATTGCTATTGACACCTGTCCAAGCGGAGAGTACAATTGCAGTTGTTGATGAACTCTTTTATCGAAAGGGTACCATGAAGAAACTTGGTGCGAAGATTAGTTCTATTGTTAAAAAAAAGATATCTATGCAAACAAGCAACGATAAACCACATGAAACTTCCAACCTGAAACGAAAGTTTTATATTCCCGAACGATATGACGAAAATAGAATAGTTCTAATGGTTGCTAGCCCTGAACTCCTTTACGTTTATTGGGATACAAAAAAACAAACGGAAGAAAGCATTAGGAAAACGGCTTCAATTGAATCGGTGGAATTAAAAAAAGTGCTTAGAGTTTATGCGGTTGAAGAGGACAATGTTATTCCCATAAAAGACATTGAAATTAGTGACGAGGTACGTTGTTGGTATATACCAATGGCTGATACGAATTGGGAAAAATGGATAGTAGAAATAGGTTTTGTTTCCAGTCGGGACGGATTTTTTCCGATAATGAAGTCAAATACTGCGTTTATCTCAAAAACCGTGAAAAATGATTTTGTTATGGGGTCGGCGAATCTTATGACAAAGAGTTTTTTGGCAGATGAAAAAAGTATGCGGGAGAATAAACGTCTGCGCAAGGTAAGAAAAACAAAAGGGCAGGGATTTATAGCGTTAGTATTACATGCTCATTTACCTTTTGTGAAACATCCGGAATATAAAACTTCTTTAGAAGAAAGGTGGCTGTTTGAAGCCATTACCGATACGTACATTCCGCTTATAAACGTTTTTGACGGCCTTGTTGATGACGAAGTTGATTTTCGTCTAACTTTATCTTTAAGTCCAAGCCTTATTTGCATGCTCAAAGATGAATTTCTTATCAACCGCTATATGGAGCATTTGAACAAATTAATACATTTAGCTGAATTAGAGGTAAAACGTACCCGGAAAGATAAAAAGGTTAATAAGCTTGCGGTGATGTATCTTGAGAAGTTTAACAACACAAAATATGTTTTTCAGCATAAATATAATAGTGACGTTGTTTCGGCATTTAAAAAATTTCAGGATCTTGGGAAACTCGAAATAATTACATGTTGTGCTACTCATGGATATTTGCCGTTTATGGATATGCACCCTACTGCCGTAAAAGCGCAGGTAAAAGTGGCAGTTGAAGTTTATAAAAGTGTTTTTGGATTAATTCCAAGGGGCATATGGCTTCCTGAATGTGGGTATCAGCCGGGACATGAAAAAATTTTGGCTGAATGTGGAATAAAATATTTTTTTGTTGAATCACATGGTATATATTCAGGAACGCCCGATCCCAAATACGGCGTATATAGCCCGTATGAAACCGAATCTGGTACGTTTGTTTTCGGTCGAGACGGTGAAAGTTCAAAAGCGGTCTGGAGTTCTAAAGAGGGATATCCGGGAGATTATAATTACAGGGAATACTATAGGGACATTGGTTTTGATCTCGATTATGATTATGTGAAACCATTTATTAATGGGTGCGGTGCAAGGCTTAATACTGGGATAAAGTATTACCGCATAACGGGCCAGACAGATGAAAAAGATTTCTATGACAGACATAAAGCTTTGGAAACAGCAGAACTTCACGCGGGGAACTTTTTTTTCAACAGGGAAAAACAAATAGAGCACATTAAAGGTACGATGGATAGAACCCCCATAATCGTAGCTCCGTATGACGCGGAACTTTTCGGGCATTGGTGGTTTGAAGGTCCGGATTGGTTAGGGTTTTTCTTAAGAAAAGTTAATGATTCGCAGGGGATACTTGAAACAATTACGCCAAGTGAATATCTGGAATATTATGACGAATATCCTTCCATTTCACCTGCAATGTCGAGCTGGGGATGGAAAGGGTACAATGAAATGTGGCTTAACGGATCGAATGATTGGATATACAGGCATTTGCATAAAATAACCGAGCTTATGGTGTGTGCGGCCCGGGAAAATAAAAACGCTGGAGGAATAACTCGGCGGGTGTTAAACCAAATGGCAAGGGAACTTTTACTCGCGCAGGCAAGTGATTGGGCTTTTATAATGAAAACGGGAACTCTTTTAGGGTATGCGGTTTTACGTACAGAAGAACACGTAGGGAGGTTCCTTGCTTTACATGAACAATTAAAAAGCGGGAATATTGATATCCAGATGTTAACTTCAGCAGAAAAGGTTTATACCCTATTCAAAGACATTGATTATAGCGTGTATGGATAGTTGAATAGTGAATGGTAGATGGTTAAATGGTTAATGGTGGATCAATATATGAAACATGCAAAAGTAAGAAGGGGGTTGGGAATGATGAAGAAAGTTATTGGAAAGCTACGAAGAAAGTCTTCCGCGAA
The DNA here is from genome assembly GCA_018814505.1 of Candidatus Omnitrophota bacterium. Classification (GTDB taxonomy): domain Bacteria; phylum Omnitrophota; class Gorgyraeia; order Tantalellales; family Tantalellaceae; genus JBDRNE01. The sequence goes on along the minus strand of JAHIZQ010000126.1, from coordinate 1,932 downwards.
GAAGGTCGCGGCGACAAAACCGCAACAAAGAGCTTTTAAGAAAATAAGCCCTGAAGAGTTACAGTCCTTGATAGCTAAAAAAGCGTATAGCTTTTATGTTGAAAGAGGGTATAATCATGGCAGTGACTTATTGGATTGGTACAGGGCAGAAAAAGCTATTATGGCCAGCTTGAAAAAATAGGAAAATAAAAATTTACTTATTTTAAAAGCAGTGTGTGTAGTGTATCTTTAAACGGTTAACGTAAAACAAGAAAAAGATTTACGATGAAGGAAGTGTTGTGTGTAATTCTTGGAGGCGGCAGGGGAACAAGGCTTTTTCCTCTCACAAAAGAGAGGTGTAAGCCTGCCGCCCCGATTTTCGGAAAGTACAGGTTAATTGACATTCCTGTCAGTAATTGTCTTAATTCAGGATTTAATCGCATCTATATCCTTACGCAGTTTTTATCCGAATCATTGAATAAACATATAAGCCGTACGTATAAAATGGATTCTTTTACAAAAGGGTTTATTGAGGTTATGGCGGCGGAACAGTCTATGGAAGATACAAACTGGTTTCAGGGCACGGCCGATGCTGTGAGGAGATGTCTTAAGCATTTTAACCATCCGGATATAAAACACATATTGGTTTTATCGGGAGATCAGCTTTATAAAATGGATCTGACGGAAATGTACAGATATCATTTGGCAAAAGGCGCGGAAGTAACAATTGCTTCTAATTCTGTTAGACCGGATGAGGTTTCAAGGTTCGGGATTGTAGGTATAGATGAAAACGCGAGGATAACAGGATTCGTGGAAAAACCCGAAAACGATTCGGACGTATCAGGTATGTCAATAAGAACGGGGGATAATACAAGTTTTTTGGGGTCAATGGGTATTTACCTATTTAAAAAAACAACTTTAATTGAGCTTCTTAAATCGAACCAACAGGATGACTTTGGTAGAGAAATTATCCCGAAAGCGATTCGGGATAATTTGACTTATGCTTTTCTTTTTAACGGATATTGGCGGGATATCGGGACAATAAAGTCATTTTATGAGGAGAACCTGTCCTTAACGGATTCTATACCGCCTCTTGATATTTTTGATGAAAAATGGCAGATATTTACACGAACAAGATATTTGCCTCCTGCCAAATTTGAAAAAAGCCGCGTTGAAAGCTGTATTGTTTCGGAAGGCGCGATTGTACTTTCAGCGAGTATAAAACATTCAGTGATAGGCCTGAGGTTTAGAGTGGGCGACGGCTCGGTAATTGAGGACACAATTGCCATGGGGTGTGATTATTACGAAACAGTGGAACAGATTGATAAAAACCTTTCAGAAAACATACCTGTTTTAGGCGTGGGAAAAAATTGCCGCATTAAAAATGCTATTCTGGACAAAAATGTGCGTATCGGAGACGGAGTTGAAATTGTAAACAGGAAAAACCTGGACAATTTTGATGGTGAAAATTATTTTATCCGGGATGGGATAGTTGTTGTCAATAAGGGAGCCGTTATACCGTCTGGGACAGTTATATAGAATGACCAACGAGGATATATGCCAGACACTTTTTTTATTACAATTATTTTTGTTGTCCTTTGTACGGTTATAGGGGCTTTTTTAAAAGGCCGCGCCAAAGATGCTTGCCTTAAGGATTTCTCTGGAAACACTGTTTTCCTGGAAGAGACAGATGGAAAACTTATTTGGGGTAAATTAAATACAGAAAACACTGCTTTAGAATTTGTGTATTCAGAGGCTTATCTGGATGAGAAAGATGATCACATAGAAACGAGTTATGTGCTTTACAAAAATGAGTACAGCCGGATAAAAATGTTTGTAAGGTATGTCGCGGACATGACAGATGCCGCGGCTTTGGAACGAAAAAATACCTTATCCAAAATTATGGATCCGGCATGGCATTCTCGATTTGGGCGAAAAGTACATAATTTTTTT
>JAHIZQ010000125.1 GCA_018814505.1 Candidatus Omnitrophota bacterium | reverse complement strand
TTTATCTTTTCTAAAGTTTCTCTCAAATTACTTAAATCCTTAATTTTAAAACAGTCATCATATTCTTCTATCCTGTTTTCTAAATCCGCTTTTCGTTCTACAAAAAATACTTTAGACTCTTCCGCCGCCCTACGGTCACTTTCAGCATCCCCCACGTAAACCGCTTCATTATTTGCTAAATTGTACCTATTCAAAATGTCAGTAATAACATCCGGTTTTGTTTTGGGGCTTCCGTGCGCCTCTTTAAAACATTTATCAATATTCCTTTCCCGCAAAATGCTGTGCAATTCTTCTTCAGGTGTTCCTGAAGCAATAAAAAAATTGTAACAAAAATTGGGTTCTGTCAAAAATTCTAAAGCGCCTTTCACGAAGGGGGCGGACAACACTTTTTCTAGAACTATTTTAGAAAAAGCATCTCCAAGCTTAAGCTCTTTTTCTTTTGAAAGAGATCTTCCGAGAATATTTTCATAAAAATAACGAAACTTTACATATCTCGAAATCCCGGCATTCAACAAGTGATACTCCACTATTTTTTCTATTTTTTCCGGATACTTGGAAAAGAGTTCTCGAAAAGCTTCTGTTTTTATATCAGCCGACTCAAGTATAACACCGTCAAAATCAAAAATAACAGCTTTAATCATACGCTAACACCGCCCTTACAGGAGCGCCATCCCCGTCTTTTATTTTTAACGGCAAACATATTAATTTGTAGAAACCTTCTTCAGCGTTCTTAAGGTCAAGCCCTTCAATTATATAGATATTTCTGCTTAAAAGCATTCTATGCACCGGATGTGATTTATCTAGAGAACCTTCAATAGACATCCGCTCTGTCCCAACAAGGTTAATATTGTTTTTGATTAAAAGTTCAGCTTGTTTTTCCCGGAGGGCATACTTATCTTCAATCCCCTTTAAAAGCACGGCTTTAACTTTTTTTTCAATTATTTCCGGCCAAAAATCTTTTTGTTCAAGGTTGGATACTTCAGTCACAACCGAGTTACAAATGAGTTCCTTTATCGCAATTTCATTTACAGGTTTTTTCCCGTCAAAAATATGACGCGGCGCGTCAATGTGAGTACCTGTATGGCTTCCAAAAGAAATTCGAACTAAATTACACGAATTTCCCTTTTCGAGAGATTTAAACTCGTCAATTTTAATCTCTGGATCTGAATAGTACTTATCCATTCCCACACAAATAGATTTTGTTACATCGATATATTTCATTTTCCTCCCAGAGCATCAAGCAAATTTTTTACCGAATCCATTTCCATCTTTACCCGCGATTCCTTAGCATAAGAACCGATATGTGGGGTAAGAATGACATTATCCAATTCTTTTAACGGCCCCGAATACGGTTCATTGTCAAAGACGTCCACAGCCGCGCCTGAAAGATGCCCGTTTTTTAAGTGGACATACAAAGCAGACTCATCAACCACGCCTCCGCGTGAAACGTTAATAATCCAGCTTCCTTTTTTCATTAAACTAAGTTCTTTTTCTCCTATAAGCGCGCCGTTTTTCCCGCTTGAAGGCACATGCAGGGTAACAATATCTGCCTCTTTCAAAAGCGCTTCCAAACTTTTTCTCTCGCATTTTAGATTTACGCATTCTTTCTCCTCAATATCATAATATGCTATTTCGGCTACGTCAAAACCCGCAATGAGCTGAGCGGTCTTTTGTCCTATGCGTCCAAACCCTATTATCCCGATTTTCTTTCCGCAAAGTAAGTTACCCATAATCTTAGACCAATCTCCCTGCCGTAAAGACTCATCCATTTTATTGATCTTGCGCAATAAATTTAAAACTAGCCCCAAAGTTAGTTCAGCAACTGCCAAAGTCGGCCCATCAGGGGTATTGCAAACTTCAATACCTTTTCTAAGAGCCGCCGCGCCATCCACATTATCCATACCACTGCCACAACGTGATATTACTTTTAACTTGGATAGCTTTTGAAAAACAGAATCATCCAACCGTTCTGTTCCCGCTACAATCCCGACTGCTTCTTTCGCCAAATCAATTATTTCGCCAGCATTCATTTTGCGTCGATAGGGATTCAAGCTATAGCTGTATCCCTTTTCAGTTAAAAGATCTAACGGCGCGTTATCAAATTCAGCAAAAGATGTTGTGCTTATAAAAACTTTTTTATCCACCTGCATTCTTAAACTCCTTTTAATTCCATTAAAAATTTTTTAGGAATATTTGAATTTTCATTTAGGCAAAAGAACCTATTAACGACACGCGTTTGTTCTTCTTTATCCATATTTCCATATGATTCTTTTGCAAATACACCCGCAACTATACTCCTCAACTTTTCCGGGCTATTAACGGTTTGTACCATTTTAGCATCTAGAAATCTGAGTGGTGATAAATTTATCCATTCGGGTACATTTACAATCAAAACGCGGCACCCAAACGCAAGAGCTTCGACTGCCGCGCTGGATTCACCCGTTACCGCAACTAAAGCTGACGGAAGAAAAAGTTCAAGAGCCCCCTCTTTAATCTTAAAATCAGAATCTTCTTTTTGCATGCCGGCAAGATTAAAAACTTTGTCCAAATCCAAAAACGGGTGCGGTTTTATCCAAACTTCAACGTCTTTCATATCCTTGAAAGCCTCATAACTCATGGATAGGATTGAACTTGATTCTTCCGGGCTTATTGAAAGTAATAATATGATCTTTTTCTTTTTTAAAGAGGAAAAGTCCTTTTCTAAAACATCATTTAAGTACATGTATCGCAAAGCTTCTACAACTTTAATTTTATCTTGTCTTTCAAGATATTTTCTATTCTGCTCTACATAAGAATCAATAGCATTTCTAAGATGAGCATTTACTTCTAGTCTCAGATTGAAATCTGGGTGATTGAAATCTAAATTTGTATCCAATGAAGA
>JAHIZQ010000124.1 GCA_018814505.1 Candidatus Omnitrophota bacterium | reverse complement strand
CAATTCGGAAAGCTTTTCTGTTCTGGCTTGAATAACATCATACTTCTTTTCGATTAAATCGTTTTTCAGAATATCTCTTACAAGCAGTAAATTGCTTGTCAATTTATCGGATATCTTTTCTTCATAATAATTTTCAAGCCGTAATGTAACTGAAAAATTTAAAATAAAAATCGCGATTAATATTAAAAATATTTCCGCCCCTAGAATTTTCCATATAATTTTAATACGCATAATTATGCCTCTTTGAACCTATATCCGGCGCCCCGAACTGTTTCTATATAATCTCTCGCCGATTTAAGTTTCTTTCTAATAGATTTTATATGGGCATCTATTGTCCTGTCATAAATTTGGGAATCATAACCAAAAATGTTATCTAAAAGTTTATTCCGGCTAATGACTATTCCCGGCCTTTGCATCATGAATTCTAAAATCTTGAATTCGGTGTAAGTTAACACTATCTCGTTATTCTTGACATAAACTTTGTGTTTTATACTGTCAAGCCGTAAGACCCCATGCACTACCTCTTTAGAAAGCTTTGGAACACTTGTTCTCCTTAAAACGGCCTTTATCCGGGCGATTAGTTCTCTGGGACTAAACGGTTTTGTCAAATAATCATCCGCACCCAATTCAAGTCCAGCAACTTTATCCGCTTCACGGGACTTTGCCGTAAGCATAATAATCGGGATTCGGTCTGTCAATTCATTATTTTTCAAAAGTTTACAAACATCAAACCCATCTATATCAGGAAGCATTAAATCCAAAAGAATTATATCGGGGTTATTTTTTTTAGCCAAAGAAATCCCCTGTTTACCATTAAAGGAAACTACCGAGGAATATCGTTCCTTTTCCAAGTTATACTTAATCATTTCGACAATATCTTTATCATCTTCAATAATAAGAATTTTCTTCACACTTTTCTCTCCTCTATTTTAAAAATCTATAACCTGAACTTCATTTGTACTGCTTATTTTGTTCATAAATTTATAAATCTTTTTATCAAAAATTATGTCACTCCCCGTGATTGGTTTTTTTAGACGTATTCCTTCCAAATCCGTACACCGGCTCAGCGCTACATATGTCTGACCATGGGTAAACGCACCCTTACCCATATCTATTACAACGTTACTAAAAGTCTGCCCCTGGCTTTTGTGAATAGTTATGGCCCACGCCAGTTTTAATGGATACTGCCTGAAACTGCCAGTAGTCTCTTCTTCGATAATACCTTTTTTTTCATTATAAGAATATCGTATTTTTGCCCAGGTCATTTTGGGAACATCGCAAATTTTGTGACCTACGCGCACTCTAATCAATCCGTCAGAAAGTTCCACAATATTACATATTGTCCCGTTGACCCACTGCTTTTTAGGGTCGTTTTTAATCATTATTACCTGCGCACCTATTTTTAAAGTAATATCTTTCTCCGCTGGAAATTCATTTTCGTTAAATTCACCTTCTATTCCCGCGGAATATATAAACTCTTCCTGTTCAATTTGAGCCAGACAATGATTGTTAAGCTTTCCCGCCGCGCTATTCGTTGCCGTCAAAGTTACAATATCTTTTGGGCTATCGGCCAAATTTCGGTCAATTCTTTCGTTTAAAACAAAAAGGTCATCGTCAGTACACGTCTTGTCACGAACTTTATTTAAAAGAGCTATAAACTTCTCATCTTTTTGTCTGTATATTTTGCTAAGATTAATTGTTCTCAACTCAATTTGATCAAATATTTTAGCGCTAAAGAAATAAGGGCTTTCATATTTTTGTCTCAATATATCTCTAAACTCTTTGTTAACAACCGGCGGCAATTGAAACAAATCCCCGAACAAAATAATCCTCGTACCACCAAAAGGTTCATTATACTCATTCCTGTTTAACCTCAAAGAATAGTCTATCGCGTCTAAAACGTCCGCTCTTACCATAGAAGCCTCATCAATAACAACAGCGTCTATTCTTGAAAACAAGTCATCTTTATTTAGACGTTTTATGTGGTTTTCCAGAATAAACCTCGGCGGAAACCTAAAAAAAGAGTGAATAGTCTGACCGCGCGCTTTTATAGCCGCCACTCCGGTTGGGGCTAAAACAACGATATTTTTCCTGGTATTCATCCTGAAATATTCCAGCAAAGTTGACTTTCCGGTTCCGGCATTCCCAGTAACAAAAATATGTTTACGGGAATGTTCCAAAAGTTCAAAAGCCTCTTGAAACTCGTCGCTGAAATCAAAATCAATTGGAAGTTCCGTTTTCGCCCCTAACATTACTTCATTCTTAAATCCGTCAATCATCTATAACTCCCATTAAGAACACGCTGATTAAAACAAGGATACCTCTTATTCTTTAGAGAAAAAATCGTCAACCTCGTATATTCAAATCTATTGGCACATCTCACCTTCAAATCATTTTTCATTATTCTATACCTATTTCCCACTTTAAAAAAGGGGAATTTGTCCTACCCACTACTCCGATTTTGAGGTCACAACCCTTATTCCTCTCATACTGCCTTTAAATATTACATTTTTCTCTATCCTGAAGTATCTTTACATTTGAAAATATGGCCGGATAGTCCTCAGCGTGAAAAGTATGAATAGGAATTAAGATTTTAGGGTTTATTGCTTTGGCGAAAGATTTTAGATTTTCCAGGGTCGCATGGCCGCTTGTATGCGCGAAAACTATTTCTAGCCCCTTATCGGCACAATAGCTTTTAAACTTATCAGTAAGATGCCCTTGCCACATTGAGTATATTATCTTCGCCCCTTTTATCCCGCTTATACCTTTAAGAATAGACGGGAATATCGAATTATCCCTAGCAAGCATCAATATTTTATTCTTCTTCCTGTTTATCTCGAAAATGTCTATCTTGTTAGTATTGTAATAGTATAAAAGCTGAGGAGAAACTTTTTCGGCCAAAATATCGGCATGATACTTAGTAAACTTAACTTTAACATTTTTCCAGTTAAATTGTGGTATATGCTTAGATACTTTCCGTAGTTTATCCAAAATGTATGCCGTATAAATATCAATAACAAAAATATGCCCTGTTTTTAGACATGCTTTATATGCCGAAACGATCCTGTCTATATTTTGTGAAGACGCAAAGAGAAATTTGATATTATCATTTGATTTTAGCGTTTTCTCAATGAATACCTGCACCGCTTCTTCATTCCTCTGCGTCACATCACTTCTTCCCAACATTGACCCTTCCATTAACAGACAGTCTATCCCTTTAGGCGGACGTTCTAATATCTTCTTAAACAACACGCTTTTTCTGCCATGCCCTCGAAAGTCTCCAGAATAAAAGATCTTCTTCGCGTTAGCCTCTACAATAAAAGCTAACGCGTCAAAAGCCGAATGATCCACTAGTTGTGAAGCAACAGTAAAGTCTCCCACTACTATACTTTTTCGTTTATCGATTACGGTAGCGTTTATCTTGCCTATACCCTGAGGAACAAACATATCAGAAATATCCGCTAAAATTTTAGCGCCTTCACTCATATGGATAGGCACATCCGGGTGAACATAACTCAAAAGCCCGTAGTGATCCAGGTGGGAATGGGAAATAAATATAGCGTCTACATGTCTCTCTTCCCCCTTATACAAACCATCTATATCGGGTAGTATTTTTAGGGATTTGAGTTCATTTATAGATTTATCCTTCAAGACATCTGGATTAAATCTTTCGCCCTTCTCATCTACTAATGGTATTCCAAAATCTATTAGTATCCGTGTAGCTTGCGTTTCTAATTCTACACAGCTTCCGCCAATCTCTTTTGTTCCTCTATGAATGATTATTTTCATCTTTATAACGACTTCCCTTTCCAAAAGTTTTCAAGATTTTTATAGAGATGTCACCTACAGACTTTCAGAAAACAATAAAATCTTTCAAATTCCGGAGTATACGATCCAAATTATTACGAAAGAGACGGATCAGGGAAAGCAGTGAAATATGTGGGGCACTATTTCGTCGCGATAACCGCAAATTCCGTGCCCTTGACATCAAAAGGTGTACCCGCAACATCAGAATAAAATTTTTCTATTTTAAATCTAGCTTCTGCAAATTCTTTTTCAAGTTCTTCAGGAGTAAAATATTTTAGCCAATTATAAATAGTTCTTACTCTTTCCTGTTCGATAATCGTATATTTATCGAGGATCACTTTATCTTCTTCGTATTTAAAAGTGTTCAGATATCCTTTATATTCACCTTCTGCCCAAAAACCATCCAATAGATTTTCTTCGCAAACAGACTGCTCCTCTCTTTCCTCATAAGCAACGATCGAATATACATCCAAGAGAACACTTCCTCCGGGGTTCAATAGAGAGTAAAATTTTTGCAAAATCTTCTCTCTTTGCTCCGTGCTTAAAGCACAATAATCGCACATTATCATTAATATCAAATCGAATCGCTCGTCTGTATCAAACACAAGATAATTCGTGTTTATATACTTTATCGCCAGCTTTTCTTTCGCGGCTGTGTCTTTCGCGTAATCAATCGATCTTTTTGAAAAATCTATTCCTGTTACTTTTGCATTTCTTCTCGCCAGGCGATGCGCATAAAGTCCGGGGCCGCATCCAAAATCTGCAATCTTTGTATTACCGCTTACATTAAAAGTTGATGCTATCCAATCTACTGATTTATCAATAAATTCAAACCTTCTGGATGAGATGTCAACATCTCCATTCAGATGATAAGAAAGCATCTGTTTTGATGTGTGTTCATCATTCCACAATTCTTTCGCTGTATAAAATTCATAGAGTGCCGGTCTAGATTTTATTTTCTCAAGGTTATTGTCCATATTCTCCTTACTACGTATGAATAATATAACACACGACTAAAGAAGCTACAATCCGATTTGTTTTATGATAATTAACCAGAGACCTCTCACGACTTCCATATAATAAAATTTAAAATTTTATATGGAGAACATTAGTCGCCGTAATAACCAAAAAACATTGTCATCCCGGCCCCTCGACTCAGTCGCTCGGGGTCAGTAATAAAAACAGGGACGTCTCCCTTGCGGGTGACGTCCCCTGTTTTTATAACTGGTGAGCCGCCTTGGACTTCCGCTATCGCCGAACCAGTCGTGTCGCTCGCTCCGCTGTCCTTCGCTACTCTTCGGACAGACTCTCGCTCTCTCACTCCTTAAGGGGAAACCCTGATGGTTTCCCCTTAATATTCCCCTTCCTTCCGCATGATGCTTAAACCTTCAGAGGGGGAACAATCTTCCCCCTCTGAAACTCCCCTTTTTTGGTTCTCATCCAAGGCACCAAACATAAAAAAACCCAGGGAAGATTCCCTGGGTTTTTTTATAACTGGTGAGCCGCCTTGGACTCGAACCAAGCACCCACGCCTTAAAAAAGCGTTGCTCTACCGGATGAGCTAGCGGCCCGTTATTATTGCATTATTTCTTTTTCTTTTTCGGCTAAAACCGTTTCCAGTTTTTTTATGTATTCATCTGTAAGTTTCTGGATTCTTTCTTTTGTCAGAAACTTATCATCTTCTGTCATGCTATTGTTTTTTTCAAGTTTTGCGGCTTCATCATTCGCATGATGCCGCGTGTTACGTATTGAAACTTTGCCTTCCTCTACTATTCTGTGAAGCACTTTCGTAAGTTCTTCTCTTCTTTCTTTAGTCAGCTGTGGCATTGAAAGACGAATCACTTTGCCATCGTTTACAGGGGTTATCCCTACATCTGACGTTAAAATAGCTTTTTCTATAAAACTTATAGCGCCTTTGTCCCAGGCCTGGATTACTATAAGTCTTGGTTCCGGAACGGCAATATTAGCGAGTTGTTTCAATGGAGTTTTTGTGCCGTAATAATCTACTCTAATAGCTTCTACCAAACTCGGATGAGCCCGACCCGTCCGTATTGTCAAAAACTGACTTTTAACAGCGTCCAAAGCTGTCTTCATTTTAGACTCGGAATCCTTTACAACTCTGTCAATTTCGGTCTGAAGCATAAAGACATCCTCCTAATTAATAATGGTTCCGATTTTTTGCCCTTTTACCGCACGCTGAATGTTACCTTTTTCTTTCATGCTGAAGACTACTATAGGCAGTTTATTGTCCATGCAAAGACTGATCGCAGTAGCATCCATAACTTTCAGCTTTTTTTTCAGAACATCTATATATTCTAATCTTTCAAATTTTTCCGCGTCACTATGCTTTACAGGGTCTTTTGTGTATACCCCATCTACTTTCGTGGCTTTCATTATCATATCAGCGTCAATCTCTATTGCTCTAAGCGCGGCGGCTGTATCGGTTGTAAAATAAGGATTTCCTGTACCACAAACAAATATTACAACACGTCTTTTTTCTAAATGCCTTACGGCTCTACGCCTAATATAAGGTTCGGCCAACTCGCACATTTCAATAGCTGTTAAAACCCTTGTATCTACATCGACTTTCTCCAGAGCGTCTTGAAGCGCAAGACCGTTTAGCATTGTCGCAAGCATGCCCATATAGTCCGCTGTTGATCTGTCCATGCCTTTACTCGCGGCGGTTAACCCTCTAAAAATGTTTCCCCCGCCTATAACTACCGCTATTTCCACACCGCCGACATTAACCTCTTTTATCTCTCCCGCAATAGAAGCAAGAACTTCCGGATCTACACCATATCCAAGTTTCCCCATAAGCGCTTCACCGCTTATCTTTAGAACAACTCTCCGGGCTTTTTCCTGTTTTTTTGACATAATTTTCAAAACGGTTTATTGCCACTTCTTGCGCCTATTACTTATCGCAAAACTATACAATCCGAATTTATATACTGCTCTTTAGCTCCGGTCTATCCTTATAAACACTCATTGAACCCATCAATCTTCTTCGCCGACTTCAAACCGTGTAAACCGTTTTATAACGATGTTTTCCCCAAGTTTCGCGATAAGCTGTGTTAAAAGTTCGTTTATTCTCAAATTAGGATCTTTTATAAAAGGTTGTTCTAAAAGACATACTTCGGAAAAATATTTATCTAGTTTGCCATCCACGATTTTTTCTGTTACATTAGCAGGTTTATCTTTAATCTGACTGCGGAAAATCTCTTTTTCCTTTTCGATAGTGTTTGCCGGAACTTCTTCTCTTGAAACGTATAACGGGTTTGCCGCGGCTACTTGCATTGTTAATTCTTTTATGATTTTCCTAAATTCGCTGTTTCGAGCCACAAAATCTGTTTCACAGTTTACTTCCAAAAGAACTCCAATTCTGTTCCCGGTATGTATATAGCTTTCAATAATTCCTTGACCCGCAACTCTTGAAGCTTTTTTTGCCGCTTTTGCTATACCTTTTTTCCGTAATACTTCTATGGCTTTTTCTAT
>JAHIZQ010000123.1 GCA_018814505.1 Candidatus Omnitrophota bacterium | reverse complement strand
TTACTCAGAGAACCTTTTTGCATGTCAAAAACTATTTCGCTAAGCCCCAAAGGCACTCCAAATTCATACATAATCCATTCTTTTATGTCGGATTTTAATTTTTCATTCTCTTTCTTATCCAGATCATTAAGCTTGGAGTATTCATCTTGTGTTAGAAAAAGGTATCGTCCTCTAGCACCTGTATGGGCCCTAACAGTCACTTCCTTTTCAACAGGAATATCGTCATCACCTCCTTTAGTCGAAGGATTTACTGTTATTTTGGGCAAATTTTCTTCTTTCCCAACGTTGATAATCATAATGCTTTCCATTGAGTCAAAAATTGTAGACACAATCTGAGACTGCGAAAAAATATTCATGCTACGCACTGCAAGCACCCTTGCAAAAACGTTCATTAAATCATCTTTAACTTGATGTAATGAATTATTCTTCTTTACGTCAAAAACGCGGTAATCACCGCGCCTAATCGCGTCTCTTATAACTGTATCTATTTTTTCTTCATGTTCCAAATACCTATCCATAACCTGCCTATCCGCGAGGTCTCTTTCAAAATCCATAACAAAACCATTTTTTAAGCAAATTTCAACTGCTTCTCTCTCTTCAGGATTAATCACGTTAATTTTGAGATTTTCTTTTTTCACTTCTATCAAAACGTTGTATTGATGTTGACGATCGTTATACCATGTAGAACACGGCACCATAAAAACTCCGTCCTTAATCTCTTCCCCTTTCTCAAGATGAAACACATTGTCATAAGGTTGGCCATCAAACATATACGGATCGCGTCTTACTTTTTTCGAATAAGTAAAAGGAAAATCACCAAGATTGTTCTTAAGAATCGTTGCAACATCGTCCCTACTCAAACGTTGAATCTCATGCTGAATCATTTCTTCAAAAATACCTCGAGCATCTTTTTCTAAAAGCGCTATTGGTTTAAGTTCTTCATCTTGTACCGGGTTAAATCTCATTTGCCCCAATCCAACAAAAAATCGCCCGGCGGCTTTTTTAATTTTGAGCGCCTCGAAAAGAATATCCACCCCGCCGATTAAATCTATATTTTCCCATTTTTTAATAAAACCGATTTTATCCTTACCATCGTTTCTAAAATTCACCTTTACATTACATCCACAGGCAAGCCCTTTTATTATCTGAGTAAGTTTTTTGATAGCTTCAATGCATCGCGCCCTTATCTGCGCATATTCATCTCCGACTTTTTTTCTTTCGACTATGTCATACCACAAGCTTTCGTTACTATACAATTCAACCAACCATTCCAATTCATCTTGACTTAAATTCTGGCATTCACTTAAAAACATTTTTATTACGTTAGGACGCGTAAAAAAGTTTTTAATTTTTGATAAAATGGATTCATTTTCCGTGCCGGCGTAATCACGCGTTAGGATATTTTCGTCAAGCTTAACAGGTTCGCCTTTAAGCTTTCCCAATTCTAAACATGCTTTCTTAAACTTTTCTGCAAATGTAGAATAATCAAATTGCGTAAAATCATTCCCGGCCAAAATAAATTTATGCAACTTATTTTGATAATCTTTCCACACAACATCTAAATTGTTTATTATTGAATAATCTTCCAAACTATATTCAAAATTGTAACTTGCACCAATTTCGTGTATTACATGAGGCATAACACAATTTCTTATAAAATTGTAAAAAATTACCGTACCTTGAAAATCACTCCATTCCTCTGAGGTGTCCCAAACATCTTTCTCCCAACTATCTTCTCCCCAATTGTCCCACTTCTCAAAAAGTTTACTAGCGTCAACTTCTTGTGATTTTTTAAAAAAATTATCAAAATTTTGCTCTTTCAGAAAAACATATACCGCGTTGTCACTGACGTGGCTTGTTACTGGTATGAGTTGTTCTCTTTCACGAATCGTTGGAAAATCTTCATTATGCAATACCCTGATAAAAACAATGTTTTTCTTTCTAAAAGCTTTATCAATGCTCCCGCTAAAATATGCTAAAAACGGATTTATATTAAACTGCAAAAAATCCCAAACTTTTTTTGAAAAAAACTTTGTAGGTTTTATCCTGTTTGGATATTTTTTGTCCCATTCAAGTTCCTCACTTTCTGCTCTTCCTTCAATTTCAGCGAAATTGTCTTCCGTGATATGCTTCTCAATAAACTGGTCAATATTCAGTTTGTGCTCATAAATGTATCTATCCACGCCCATTTCTTCTTCCGTTTCGTCACTTGTCCTTCTTTCTTCAGCGGATTGAGCGGTTTCATAAATATTTTTCCACTTTTTATTCCATTCTTCTTCCGTATACATTTTAATGTCAAAAAAATTATCACCTCTTATTTTTGGAAAAACAGCGTAATATGTGTGTAATACATTGTCCTTCATTTTTTGATAGCTATCTATTCTTGGAAGATTCTGTAAAAAATAATCCGCATTTTCTTCCTCAATACGACACTTAACCCAAACAAGATCATTTGAAAGTTCTCCGGCTTCCGCTAAAAAAAAGTGTCTTCTATCAAAAACATTGTTTCGATATGTTAGAGCGTACTCCGTCATCTTTTTTGTATCTATTTCACCTTTTTCTCCGGCAATTTTTCTTAGACTCGCCATAAGCGCAAGCTTGAGGGTTCCTTTTTCATATGGCACTGGTCCCAACATTTTATTACAAATTGAACCAGCGGCAAGTTCGTCTATCATGAGCTGTTCTATTACAGAATTTATCGGCATGTTATAAGCTGTTGTGTTTGCCAGAAAACACAAACCAACAATTAAAGAAATCGTTTTATAATACTTCTTCATTTTTCTCCTTTTTTTACTTTAACGATTCAATGAAAAGTAATAACAGTGTGGCGTAATATTTTATGGCTAACAGTACTACAATAATTGTGTTGTGTTGTTTTATTATATGAAAGTTGAGGGAAAATAGGGAGTCTGAAAATCTACCTTTTTTGCAACTAACGCTGTCCGGCGTATTGGATAACCACAATATACACCCTACGATTTTGATTCGCACACCATATTCTTACATAATTATAGTCGTAGGAGGCACAGGGGCCATGCACCCTGTGTTGATACCAGACCCCCTGTGTCTGCCCTGATTATGATTACAAAAACCCCTATTTTATTTTTATTGTCACGATAAGGTCTCCCTTATGACCGCAATGAGGGCAAACTTCTCCTTGCCCGCGTAAACGCATTTTTTGGCTGTCTTTAGTGTTTTTAGGTATTTTAAGGGTAATACTTCGTCCGTTTGAAAGTTTAAATTTGGCTTCACCGCCACGGGCAACAAGTTTTTCAGGAATAGGCAGAGTTGCCATTATATCCGTATCCGTTTTCTGTGACACTTGGCTCCAATTGTCCATTGGCTGTCCGCCTGTTGAGTAATAATAGCTACGGTTTTTTCTACTACCTCCATTCCCTGCGGAAAAAATATCCTGAAACATATCGCCAAACATCGAATTAGAAGAAAACCCGCCGCCGCCCGCGGAAAAGTTTCTAATAAAATCTGAGAAATCAAACCCTTGTTGAGATGAAAAGTTACCAGTATACGCTCCCTGGCTTTGAAGCAAATCGTACTCCTTACGCCTTTTCGCGTTCCCCAAAGCATAATAAGCTTCAGATACTTTTTTAAATTTTTCTTCCGCTTTTTTATCCCCAGGATTTTTGTCCGGATGATATTTTACAGCAAGTTTGCGATAAGCTTTTTTTATATCAGCTTCACTCGCGTCTTTACTAACACCTAATAATGAATAATAATCGTCTCTGGGCACAATTTTTCCTTTTATTTATTTTTTTCACCTTAACCCTACACCAGCCCGGCATACCTGCCTGGCATCTACGCGACATTAAAGAAAGCATTACTAACCGGACACATAAAACTAAAAGCTAATAATCCAGTTAACTGACTAATACTTTACGTTGTTTATTAAAACATTCACGTATGAATATTTTTATTATTCCTTCATTCGCCAAAGGAATACTTGCTTCTTCATCCATCTTTGTCTTTGTAATAGTCGTTTTTAACTTTTTGTGCCAAAGTTCTTCGTTTGTTTTTGAATCTAATACGCTAAAAACGATCTGCATCCGCACATAGTTATCTTTTTTTATCGCGTCAAAAACAGCGGGCCCGATACCATGAACCTCGTCAATAGGATCTTCTTCCATCCAGATAAATTCTACAATATCACATTTAAGCGTTATATCAGATTCTTCAGGAATTGAAACAATTTTAAAATTTATGGATTTTCGCGCGGAAAGAGCTTCTTCCAGCTTTTGTTTAAGAGATACTTCATCGGCTTTACCCGCATGCGCGGAGTCCGATATTTTGTTGATATATACTTTTACTTCGTCTTTCGCGCTAAGCTCTTTGTATAAATTAGCTTTTTCCCGGCTTTCCGCGTTTTGAATAAATCCGCAAATAAAAAACGCGCCTACCACAAACATCTTAATCCAATTCGCCGTGATCATATATCCTCCTCTTTTTGGTTACCCATCTTATTCGTATCCCGCGGATTGTTTTATACTATCACACCATATGCGACATACGATATACGATGCACTGCTTCATTAAACTTCTAATTCCTGTTGGCGCAATAAAACTTCTTTTTCGATATAATCCATTAGTTTTCGATATTCTAATTGGCCGGACAAAAGCATTGATTCTTTTCCTTTTAAAACAGGTATATAATCAATGTTTTTAGACTTAAACACCTGCATCACATCTTTTAGTTCCTGGTCTGTATAAGCGACAATATCCACTTCCCGGACAATGTCACCCGCAAGTATCAACTGATCCATTTGTTCTTCATTAAAAGTATCCCTTAGGTCACTCAAAGAAATAACTCCCCTAAATTTATCGTCCATACTCACAACCGGAAAATTATTCGCGTTACTTTCTTTCATTATATCGATAATCTGATGAAGATTGTTATTTTCTCTAATTACAAAGAAATCTGATTCCATTACATCCCCGACTTTATGGGATTCAACAACGTCTTCATCCGTAACATCCCGGTTTATCTCATCCGCTTTCTTTATGCCGTATTTTATCATCGGAGGAGCTATAAGCTGTAAAATAAACGTTGTTGCCGTAATAATGCTTATTATTAAAAAACCCGCAGAACGCGCTTCTTCGCCTAAAACGCTAAAAGTATGAAATGTCGCTATTGCTAAACCTACCGCAACCCCTGCCTGGTCAAAAAGACAAAAACCAAGATACTTTGTTACCGTATCTCGCGCTCCTGACATTTTTCCGCCGATATATGCTCCGGCAACCTTGCCAATACTTCTGCTAAGAATATACGCGATAGCAAGAAAAAGAACGTTTCCCTTCATTAGGATTCTGCCGTCAAGACGCGCTCCGACTAAAACAAAAAAAAGAATAAAAATCGGCGGGCTGAATTTTTTTACAAGATCAAACATTTCTTTGTTTTTAGGAGACTGAAGATTCGACGCGACAACTCCAAGTACCATTGACGCAAGAATAGGATCAACTCTAAAATAAATGGAAAGGCCCACCACAAAAATAATCGTTCCCAACGCCAATGACAATATCCTACCCTTATCCCTTACTTTGTTCGTAATTTTGTACAATATAAAGCCCGCCACAACACCTAAAATAACGGATGCGGCTATCTGAAAAAGAGGTATTGCCATGTTGCTCAAAAGTGACGGATTTTCATGCAAAATAAGGCTTCGGGCAAAAACACTCGCGAAGCCGTATATAAGTAGCGCAAGCGCATCGTCAAGCGCTACAATTGAAAGTGTCGTCATTGTAACCGGCCCGCGCGCTTTATATTCTCCAAGCACGCTATAAGTAGCGGCAGGCGCAGTAGCGGATGACAAAGCTCCCAAAATTAGCCCCATATAAACTTTACCCGTAATCAATACGGTTATACCGCCTACTAAAAAAAACGTTAAAAAAGCTTCTGCCAAAAGAATTGTATATATTGACTTACTGTACCTTTTGAATCTGGCCAAATTAATTTCAGCACCTATCATAAACCCTATGATCCCTAACGCAAGACTAATTATCGGACGAAAGGAATCAGTTACCGGCCCGCTTAAAAAACCATGAAAAGATTCTCCTAGAAAAAGGCCTATTATCATGTATCCCATAACCTGGGGCAAATTTAATTTTTTAAAAATCCTGCCTATGGCAACCCCCAGTAATATAATCACACCAATCACCAATAATATGTTGTTCATACCTCTCTATACCTTTCTTGCCCTGTAAAAACCCCTATCGGCCCTGCAATAGTAATTTTTGAAAAGACTACACTTATCCTTATACCTAGATCCCGGCTCTCCGGCCGGGATGACAATTTTATTTCGCTTTGTTGACACAATCATTATCTTTCAGTATGTCTGGAGCAAAACTTAAAGAATGATCTTGTCTTCGTTTTACTCCAGACACGCCGCAAAGACGCTAACTAAATCGTTACTTCGTCTTTTTCTTTTTTTTCTTCTTACCAGAACCAAGTTCCGTAAACTTTTTTGAATATTCTTTAAGTTTCTGGTCAACCAAACAATTTATTGTTCCTTTAGGATATTTACCGAAACTGTTTTTTTTGCCAGCTTTTTTGCCGGTCAGAATCTCGATGCCTTCATCTACAGTTTCCACTGACCAGATATGAAACTTTCTTTTCCGAACAGCTTCAATTACTTCATCTTCAAGCATAAGATGTTTAACATTAAGTTCCGGAATTATTACGCCCTGCTTACCCGTCAAGCCTTTAACTTTACATACATGGTAAAACCCTTCTATTTTCTCGTTAATACCACCCACGGGTTGTACCATGCCATGCTGATTCATTGACCCGGTAACCGCAATTGATTGCTTGATCGGTACACCTGATAATGACGATAAAAGACAATACGCCTCAGTACTCGAAGCGCTGTCTCCGTCAACCCCATCATATGATTGTTCAAAACAAATACTCGCGTTTAGGCTAAGAGGCGCGTCTTGTGCGAATTTTTCCCCAAAATACCCAGTCAATATCATAAACCCTTTGGAATGTATGCTTCCCCCCATTTTTACCTGACGTTCAATATCAACGACCCCTGCCTTCCCCATGTATGTACGTCCGGTTATACGCGTAGGTTTACCAAACATATATTCTCCGATATCAAGAACAGCCAACCCGTTTACCTGCCCGACAAATTCTTTTTTGACATCTATCATAAGCACGTTTTTTTTAATTAATTCAATTATTTTCTCTTCAATAAGACTTGAACGGTATATCTTTTCATGAATAGCTTTATTAACATGCGTCGCGTCAACGTAATCAGCATTATCTTTTCCCGCCCAATAGTTTGCTTCTCTCAAAATATCCACAATATACATAAAACGAGCGCTCAATTTATCCTGGTCGCTTATGAGTTTTGACCCGTATTCAACAACTTTTGCTACGGCATTTCTGTCAAAATGACGCAATCCTTCTTCTTCGCACCTCACTTTTATAAAAGCGGCATATTTCTTAATTTTCTCCATGTCTCTATTCATCTCAACATCAAAATCTGCCTTAATTTTGAACATCTTACGGAAATTTTCATCAAATTTATAAAGCATCTGAAAAAGCCACGGAGGACCTACCAATACAATTTTTATGTCACAGGGAATAGGCTTCGGTTTTAAACTTGTCGTACTTATAAGCCGAAACTGTTCATTAATATCCTCTACTTTTATTTCATGGTTACGAATAACTCGTTTTATTGCTTCCCACGCCATAAAACTACTCAAAACGTCCATGGCCTGAAGAATAAGATACCCGCCATTCGCTTTATGCAAAGCACCGGGCGCTATCATCGTAAAATCCGTTGTCATAGAACCAAAGTGAGAAGCGTATTCAATCCTACCTAAAAGGTTATAGTATGTCGGGTTCGGTTCCTTTATGACCGGCGCTCCGGTAGAATGCCTGTGATCAATCAATAAATTCACTTCGTATTTTTTGAATTTATCCTTTGGCGGTGCACCTTTTAAACCAAAAATCGCGCCCTGAGGATTCTCTTCGTCTTCTTTAAAATCATCAATGTTTCCAACAACGTCTTCCTGCACATGATTAAAATACTCAATAATATCTTCAAACTCTCTATATTTAAACCGCAATTCGTCCATGATATGCCTTACAGAAAAAAGAACAACTTCTTTTTCCAATTCTTTTATTCTCATTTTAGCATCTTTTTCCATGGCTCTTACTTCACTTAAAACTTGTTCAATTTTAATATGTAATTCGTGTTTTTTCTTGTCAAGTTTTTCTTTTTCCGCTTTTGGAAGTTTTTCATATTCACTGGAAGTCATCTTTTGGGTACCGCTTCGCGGAACCAAAATAACACCTGTCGCGGATTGTTTCAGCATAAATCCTTCTTCAAAAGCGTTATTTTCAACTTCTTCTAAAGTGGTATCTCTTTTTGTTTTATACTCTTTAAGCAAGTCCTGGCGCCTGATCTCATAATCTTCGCTCTCAAAGGCTTTTGGTATTTCAACTTTTAATTCTCCAACCAATTCTTCCATATCCTTCTTAAATATAAAACCTCGTCCGGCAGGAAGCCTTATCGCGGAAGGTTCATCTTCCCTAAGAAAGTTAAAAACATATAGCCAGTCATTAGGAGTTTCCTGCCTGGCGGCGATTTCATTTACGGCTTTATTTACCTGTGTATTCCTTCCTGTGCCAGGAGAACCACAGACAAATATGTTATACCCTTCACTTTTTACGTTTAACCCAAAATCTATGGCGTTGACACCTCGTTCCTGATGCGGCGGTTCATATTCATAAACATAATCTTCCGTGGTTTTAAACGGAAACAGCGAAGGATTACACGTTTTTTTAAGTTCATTTGTTTTTAGTTTTCTCATATCTGATTTTTCCTTTCTCAATAAACTTCAGTCTTATTTTGTTAAAATCATTTTATGAACATACCAAACAATATCAGCCATAAGGGAATACTTACAATGGAAACTAAATGCGTATAAAAAATGGTACTGCTTAAAAACTTGTTGTCACAATTAACGTAACTGCCAATAACTACTAAAGAAACGGCTGTCGGCATTATGCTTTGCAAAAAAAGAAAAAACTTATAATCGATTGAAAGATTTACATATTTCATTATGATAAAAATAATTACCGGAAATATAAAAAGTTTTATTATGGAACAAGCCGCTAAAGCAGTCTTATGTTCGGGATTATGCGCCCGGTACCTACACAAATATGCCCCTAACGTGATCATTGATAACGGAAACGCGGCTTGGCCAAGTTGCTTTATTGGATCCATTAAAATTGACGGCATGCTTCCTTTTCCCATTAGCGCTACCCACCCTAAAGAAAACACAGTTGCCAAAACCGGCGGATTCAATAAAAGTGAAGCACTAGATATTTTACTTTTTCCGCGTGATAAAAATAAGGGAACTATAGACCACATTAGCACATTAAACCCAACAATAAAAAGAAAAGTATAAATAAGAAGTTTATCGGCAAGCAACCCCGTAAAAGAAAAAAATATCAAATTCATCGGAAGATACCCACAATTATGAAACGCAGAGCCGCATAAAAACTCTTTTTGGGAATTAAAATTCTTTAAAAAGGGGTATATTAAGGAACCAAGCAGGATACATATACCAGAAAAAATAACCGCTGTAAGCGGCAAAAACCACCAGAACGCATATTCATTAAAACTGAAATGGGTTATTGTTTTTGATATGATTAAGGCGGGAAACACCACTCGAACCAGGAGCAAGCTTAATGTATCCACAAATTTATCGTTCACAATTTTGCGTTGATATAAGAAATATCCTATAAGCATCAGAATAAACAGCTTAACAATCGACCCGGATATTGTATACAAGCTAAAATTCATTTCCATAATAAACCCACATATGCGTACATGTACAGTGTAACGGACAGACGCAGTAGCCTTCCTACATCAAAAAAAATCGGCCAACCGGCTAACTGGCTAACCAATTACGGTTTCCCCAAAAGCTTAAACATCTTATTTTTATAAGACTCCACTCCAGGCTGGTCAAAGGGATTTATCCCTCTTAAGTAACCGGAAACAGCCGCCGCTTTTTCAAAAAAATAAAAAAGTTGTCCAAGACAAAAAGCTGATTTACCTTCAAACCAAATAGTATTATTGGGCACCCCGCCTTCAAAATGAGCTGAGCGCGTAGCCTCATAAGCTTT
Organism: Candidatus Omnitrophota bacterium; assembly: GCA_018814505.1. Classification (GTDB taxonomy): domain Bacteria; phylum Omnitrophota; class Gorgyraeia; order Tantalellales; family Tantalellaceae; genus JBDRNE01. The sequence goes on along the minus strand of JAHIZQ010000123.1, from coordinate 5,328 downwards.
CCGGTTTATATAATCAACTCTTTTGCCGGCTAAATAATTCAAATTATCAAGATTTTCTTTATTTTTAGGTACAATACATCTCACATTTTGCTTTTCAGCAACAAGAAATGTTTCAAATATGTTCCGTTCCCCCTCCTGAATCAATTGTCCCATCGAATGTAAATCCGTTGAAAAATCACAAGATACCGGAAAAATACTTTGTCCTCCTTTCCCCTCACTCTCGCCAAACAGCTGTTTCCACCATTCGTCAAAATAATGCAGGCTATTATCAAAACTGGAAAGAATTTCGATTTTTTTACCTTTGCGGTACAAAATATTTCTGATCGCCGCATATTTATAACTTATGTTTTTATTCAAATTTTCGGATAAAGAATCTTTTCTCTCGGCACAAGCTCCGGCTATAAGCTCTTTTATGTTTATTCCCGCGCAAGCAATAGGCAGAAGCCCCACAGGCGTTAAAACTGAAAACCTTCCGCCAATATTATTTGGAATAACAAAACTCTTATAACCTCTTTTTTTAGCAATGCTTTTAAGCGCCCCGTTTTTCTCATCGGTTATACAAACAATTCTTTCTTTTATTTTTTTAGAACCATATTTTTTGCGTAAAAAATTTTCAATTATCCGAAAAGCAATCGCGGGTTCCGTTGTTGTTCCAGATTTTGAAACCACAATAACACTTATGTCCTTGTCCTGTATTTCCGTTAAAAGATTAGAAATGAAGTCTCCTGAAAGGTTGTGGCCTGCAAAAAAAATGTTTTTATTAATTTTTTTTGGTTCAAGAGTTTCTATCGTAGCCCTGGCACCGAGATATGACCCGCCTATTCCGATTACAATGACAGCATCTGAATTTGAATTTATATTACGCGCTTCGCTTTCTATAGCCTTGATGTGGCTAGAACCCACCTCTTCGGGCAAATCAACCCATCCCAAAAAATCTTTGCCGGGCCCGTTTCTTTTTACTAAAAAATTGTGCGCTTTTTTTATTTCCGGAGATATATCTTTAAGTTCCTTCTTGCTGACAAACCCATCTAAACATTTTATGTCAAGTTTTAATCTTTTCTTAAACATGCCCCTGCCTTAATCTCCTTTTTTCAAGCTTCTAAACACGTTATAGTACCCTGACAACTTCGCTCTAAAATGTAAAGGTTTTTCCATATCCGAATTCGTGATTTTCACGCGGTTTAATTCAAACACATCTTTATTCATTTTATCAAAACCCCGGTTTGTAGCACAAGCCGCTTTATAACCCGCCTTTTTGACTATATTTTTTATCTTTTCGTTAAATCCTCCCACAGGATAACAAAAATATTCGACTTTTTGAGAGATATTACTCTCTATGTCTTTTTTTGATTCATAGATCTCATTCCAAAGCTCCGCATCGTTATTTACAATAGAAGGGAGATATATATCGTTTCTTGTATGCGCGCCAAAATCGATACCGTTTTCTGACATCAATCGAACCTGATCCCAATCCAAGTACATTTCATGTTTACCGACATAATTTGTTATCAAAAACATTTCCGCGGGCATTTTATATTTCGATAATATCGGGAATGCATTTATGTAGTTATCCTCAAATCCGTCATCAAAAGTAAGAACAACTGTTTTAGGCAAAAAGTAAACGCCTTTTTCTATATTCTCCGTAAGTTCAGCTAAAGATATTACGTTAAAATTGTTGTCATGTAAAAATTTCATTTGCCGTGAAAAGTTTAACGGCTCAACATTCAAAGTACTGCGCCTGCCGTTGTTTATGGCATGATACATCAAAATAGGAGTTACTCTTTTGGGACTAACATAAAAATAAAAAAACAAAACTAGCGATATGAAAATTGCTGTTATCACCAATATTATTCTTTTGTAATATTTCATACTTTCATCCTGAATAGAAGTACTTTTAATCTTAGACTTACACCAATGACCCCTTAAAACAACCAAACTCTAGGCCTTTTAAGGGGTCAACATAAAATACTATCACCGTATCTCTTTATGATATGGTAATCGCAATTACCGGACACTGATCCGCACCGTTTTTCGCGTCTTCTATTTTGTCTTCAGCAATTTCATCAATTTTGGCAACAGCTTTATCTTCCTGCATTTCGTATACTTCAGGAGCCACTTGCGCACATAATCCGCACCCAATACATTTCTCTAAATCTACAACCGCTTTCATATTACACACCTCGCTCTCTGTTTTATGTTATTTTATCAGAATAAAACCACACGGTCAAGTAACTGTATCGTATTTATACATGTATGCCCCGTTGACAATCATTGTTTAAAAATCCCAAACTGACCACCTGCCACCGCCCAGTAGAACAAGCGGGATACAGCTGGCAATAACTAGAAGGCTATATTCAACATTTGTATTTACTCCATAAAAACCGTAATTTAAACTTATGCCAAAAAAATTCACGCATATCATAATGACTATGCAAAATGCCGCCCAACGCGCGAATATTCCTAAAACTAAAAATATCCCGCCAATAAATTCCACCCCAGCCCAAATAATCGCGAAAATGTATGGATTAGGCACACCTAACGCTTCTACAATTTTACTTGTTGATTCAATGCCTACACCTCCAAACATTCCAAAAAGTTTTTGTGCGCCATATATTGTAAAAATTGACCCAATTATCAGCCTTACCGCAAACATAGAAAAATCAAAAGAATTCTGTTTTTTCATATTACCTCTCTATTTTTATTACAAAAAAATAGGTTTAAGATATTTTAAACTTAATAAAACGTAAAATCAAGATAAATGCTACCTTCATAGTTCAAAAATATGAACACTACTACTTATCCGAGATCCCGGATACCCCGTACCGCTACCCTCGGAATTGTTCGGAATAAAGATCTTCGGAAGTGCACACAATATGCTGTTAGTCCAAAAGTTAGAAATATTTTGAAATAATTTATATCTCTTTGTTGTCTCTTATAGTAGAGGCTCTTTTTGCAAATTAAATTATTATGAACAATATCAAAACAACAAAACTGTTTTTAGCACTAATTAATGCCTGTATGGATTTGTTATCGCCCGTTAGTTGCCCTGTGTGTAAAAAAAACTTGTTGAAATTCCCCTGTCCAATATGCCCTGCCTGCAAAACCGCGCTTTTAGAATCAAAAATCCCTCCCGCCGTCACTACCGCTTATATGTCAAAAATATGGTCCTGCTTCTTTTATGAAAACATCGCGAAAAACTGTATACATCAATTCAAATACCGTCAAAAACCCAATATGACCGCGATATTTCAGCTAAACATACAGCATTTGTTATTAACGATAACTCCGCTATTAAAAAATATCGATATCATAATCCCGGTGCCTTTGCACAAAACAAGAAAACACTTTCGGGGTTTTAACCAAACAGAACTTATCGCGAAAATATTGTCTAAGAACTTGTCTATTCCCATAAAACCCAACATTCTTATCAAAACAAAAAAAACTATGCCGCAGGTTAATCTTCCCCGACAAGAAAGAATTATTAATTTGAAAAATTGTTTTTGCGTACAAAACTCTAGAATTATACATGGCAAAAATATATTGATTGTTGACGACGTTACAACAACCGGAACAACATTAAATATCTGCGCAAAAGAATTGATTACACGCGGAGCAAAGGAAATCTTTGGATTTACTTTGGCAAAAACAAGATAAGATCGAGCCCCTAATACAAAAAATTAGACTGGTTCATGAATCGCCCCAATTACACATCAACTCTTTTTGTTAATGTTATACGCTCCTATGCCAGCAAATAGTACAATACTTAACCATGCCGCTACAAAAGGAGGGATTATTCCTCCTTTTCCCAAAGCAAGGCTAATAGCCATAACAGGCAAATATAAGATAGCAATGGTAATTCCTCGCGCCATACCTATAAGAGCGCTTGCCCTGCCTGTTTCAATACAAAAAGGAACTCCAACCAGCACTGTAATAATAGCGGTAAAAGGTAACGCTATCTTATAATTCAAATCAACCAAAAGTCTTTTCAATGTGGGAGGAGACCCCACCCTGAAAACTCTAAGATATTCTTTAAGCTGTTTATAACTCATAAATTTCGGATCCCACTGATTATTAATAAATTCTTGAGGCGTTTCAATGATGTTAATCTTCTTTTGCCTGTATACTTCGGGATCACGCGAAAAATTGCCTTCGCTGTCAGCTTTGAAAAGCATAACATCTTGCCCCATCCATGACCCGTCTTTCTGCCATTCGGCCACTCTCACATTTATCTTTTCAAATATCCTGTGATCTTTATCTTGACGGTGAATAATTATATTGTTGAGGGTATTGGACGAAGCCACAAATGATTTCGCGTAAATTATCTGGTTTCCTTTTCCGTAAATCGTTATCTCTTTTAATGTTGAATTACTTTTATTATCAGAATGTTCTAACTCTTGCTGGCGAATACGGCTTGATTTTTTCATTGTTGAAGGAACAAACCTATCATTAACAATAAAAGTCGCTAGACACAATATAAACGTCACAAAAAGAACGGGTTTTACCAATTTCCATAAACTTAATCCGCTTGTAACAAAAGCTGTAATTTCATGGTTTTTGCTAAGAGAATTAAACACATAAACCGCGGCCAATAAGCACGCGAAAGGCACCATATTAACAAAAGCAAACGGCGCCAAATAAAAATAAAAGGCTAGGATACTGGTAAGCGGAATATTGTTTTTAACAATATCATCCAAAAAACCAAGAACGTCTCCGATTATGCCAAGAACCATAAGCAAAGTAATACAGAAGAAAAAAGAGCTGATAAAACTTTTAAAAACATATTTTTCAAGTATTTTCATATTACCCTTTATTTTTTCGCAATACGGTAAAACATAAATATACCCATTGCAAAAAGCAGAATATCACTTGACCACACACCAATCCACGGCCAAATAATACCACGTATCGCGAAAGCAATCCCGCCCAGCATAATTCCCCAATAGATAAGAAACAGCACTATTGCCAAACCAAACCCTACAAATTTTTCTCTTCGGTGCGTAGTTATAGCCAAAGGAATCGCGGCAAGCACAAAAACTAAATTTGAAAAAGCTAACGCGATTTTTTTATGAAGTTCTATACGTAAAGGCACTGCGTCTATGTCATCTTTTTTGAGTATATTTATATCTGTCAAAAGTTCTTTAATACTTTTCTCTCTGGCTTTTTTCTGAATATTTTGGATGTCAACTGAATTTTCAAGGTTTAGCGTAAGATAATAGTCCGTAAACGAAAGTTTATAAAACTCATCTGGTTTATCTGTCGCTATTTCATCGGCGCTACCTTCTCTCAATCTAAGTTTAACACTGTTATCCCCTTCAGCCGTTATTACTT
>JAHIZQ010000122.1 GCA_018814505.1 Candidatus Omnitrophota bacterium | reverse complement strand
TTATTAAGCGCCTGATGTATAAGATTCGGAATCACTCTGCCATCACACGCTTTCATTCTTTCCCCATACGTATTAAATATTCTGACTATCTTGGCATCAATTCCGCGCTTACGGTAATAAACAAGCGTCATAGCCTCGGCAAAACGTTTCGCCTCATCGTATACACTGCGCGGCCCAACAGGATTAACGTTCCCCCAATATGTTTCCGGTTGAGGGTTTACAAGCGGGTCTCCATAAACTTCCGAGGTCGATGCTAACAAAAAAGAAGCATTATGTTTCTCCGCAAGGCCTAAAAGATTATGCGTTCCCAATGCCCCGACCTTCATTGTTTCTATCGGGTAGTTCAAATAATCAACAGGGCTTGCCGGCGAAGCAAAATTAAGAATATAATCAATTTTTTCTTCAACGTTTAAATGCCTGGTTATGTCATGTTCAATAAATCTGAATCTATTATTCGGCATAAGATGCTTTATGTTATCCGCGTGTCCTGTTAAAAAATTATCCACGCAAATTACATGATGCTTGTCTTCAAGAAGTTTATCACACAAATGCGAACCGATAAAACCCGCGCCACCCGCTACTAATATTCTCATACACACCTTTTAATACTTTATAGCCCTTGTTTTACAAACCAATTTACTGTTTTTTCTAGTCCTTCATCAAACTTTATACGAGGCTCCACACACAAAATTTCCTTAAGTCTAGTTATATCCGCTAATGACCTTTTTATGTCACCCTCGCGTTCCGGACCATGCACAGATGCTATATCTTTATTAAGAATTTTTTTTATGCCTGCCGCCACGTCTACAACGGAATGGTTATCACCACAAGCTACGTTAATAACCTTTCCCACGGCACTCTTGGCAGTACACGAAACAATATTCGCGTCTACAACATTTGAAACAAAAGTAAAATCACGAGATTGTGTGCCATCGCCATTAATAAAACATGCCTGATTATTTAATAGTTTCGCGATAAAAATCGGGATTACAGCCGAATATTCTAAATGCGGATTCTGTCTCGGGCCAAACACATTAAAATATCTCAGGCAAACTGTTTCAAGCCCCATAGTTTCACTAAACATCCGGCAATAATATTCCCCCGCGAGTTTACTTACCGCGTAAGGTGAGATAGGATTGACTTCACAAGTTTCTTTTTGAGGAAAAACTTTACAGTTCCCATACGCGGAACTACTCCCCGCGTAAATAACCCTTTTAACGCCAGCACCACGCGCATTTACTAATACGTTCAACGTTCCGTTAACATTAACGTCATTCGTCTCAAGTGGATTTTTAAGACTTCGCGCTACACTCCCCAACGCGGCCTGATGAATTACATAATCTACGTCCTTAAGCGCTGAAATTATATCACTTTTACTGCGAATGTCTCCATTGATAAACTCAATATCGCTCTTAAAAGATTTGATGTTTTCGCGACTGCCTGTACTAAGGTTATCAATAACTCGGACTTCTTCTCCGCGTTTTAAAAGTTCTTCACTGATGTTTGACCCGATAAAACCCGCGCCGCCTGTAACAAGATACCTGTTTCCCATCAAACTTCTCCTATCAGAGCCTAATTATCTTTTCATCCCGAATATTTCTTTTTCCAAATACATTCCGCGTGTCAAATATTAACCTGCTATTTTCCGCAATCATCTTATAATCAACATTCGTATGATCTGTCACGACAACTACAAGATCCTGATCCTTTAATACATTTTCCGTAAGTTCCACACCTTTTTCTTTTATCCCGCCAATATCTAAATGTGGTATATACGGATCAAAATAATTAACACAAACTTTTTTCTGTTTGAGTATCTCAAGGATATCAAGCGCGGGCGATTCCCGAAGATCATTTACGTCTTTCTTGTAAGTAACGCCCAGCAACAAAATTTTAGCATTTTCTAAAGCTTTTTTACGCGTTTTCAGTATTTCTTCAATTCTTTTCACAATATGGACCGGCACTTTACGGTTAACTTCCGCGGCAAGGTCTATCATTTTTGTCGTAAAACCAACTTTGCGTGCTTTCCAGGACAAATACATGGGATCCGCCGGGATACAATGGCCTCCGATCCCGGGTCCTGGATAAAAAGGCATAAATCCAAATGGTTTGGTTTCCGCGGCTTTAATAACCTCCCAAACATCAATATTCAGCTTATGACAAAGCTCGGCAAACTCATTTATAAGCCCAATATTTACAATGCGAAACGTGTTTTCCAAAAGCTTCGTAACTTCTGCTGACTCAGGGGTCGAAAGTCCGATAACTTTTTTTACCACTTTTGAATACACCAATTTTCCCAGAGTAGTTCCCTGTTTTGTAAATCCTCCGATAAGTTTTGGTATATTCGTAAAATCATATTTCGGGTTGCCCGGATCGATTCTCTCAGGTGAAAACGCCAAATAAAAATCTGCCCCAAGTTTTAGGCCATTTTTTTCAAGAAGAGGCAGTATTACTTCTCTGGTGGTTCCCGGATACGTTGTACTTTCAAGTATAATCATTTGCCCCTTACGCAAATAACGACCTAAAGTTTCGGACGCTTTTACGACAAATGAAATATCCGGTTCTTTTACCTTTCTGAGGGGAGTCGGGACACAGACAATAATAACATCTGATCCGGACAATACTTTCTCATTGGACGTAACCTGAAAATTTCGGGTTTTCGTTACTTCAGAAACCGTTTTCGACGATATATCATTAATATACGAAACACCTTGTTTCAGCTTACTAATACGTCCTTCATTTGAATCCAGACCATTTACAAAAAACCCTCTTTTCGTGAACTCCAAAGCTATGGGAAGCCCCACATAACCTAATCCGACAACGGTTATAACAGCACTTTTATCATTAATCTTTTTTTTCAAACCGGCATAAACACTTGTTTTTATATTTTTCATTATCGTCTTCCTATCCCCGCGTACTTAAACCCTAAATTTTTAAGTTTTCCCGAATCATAAATATTTCGACCGTCCAAAACAGCGGGATGTTTCATAACACTTTTTACCCTATCCCAATCTACTTCTTTAAACTCATTCCATTCCGTAACAAGAATCACACAATCGGCATCTTGCGCCGCGTCATAAACATCTTTACAATAAACTATTCTATTCCCCATTTCCTTCCTAACTTTCTCCATGGCCTCAGGATCAAACACTCTTATCTTTGCTTTTTCTTTTAAAAGGCTTTTGATAATATCCATCGAAGGCGCCGATCTGATATCGTCCGTATGGGGTTTAAAAGCCAATCCCCATATTGCTATGGTTTTCTCCGGCAGGTTCCACAACAATTCCTCAATTTTTCGGATTACACGGTCTTTCTGCTCCTGGTTAATTTTCTCTACTTCTTTTAATAAACCAAATGAATACCCTAGCTTTTCAGAAATATGAATAAACGCTTTTATATCTTTTGGAAAACATGATCCGCCGAATCCAACACCGGCTTTTAAAAAATGTCTGTTTATACGCGAATCGAGCCCGATTCCTTCAGCCACCGCATTAATATCAGCGCCCGTCCTGTCACACAAATTACTTATGGCGTTGATAAAAGAAATCTTTGTAGCTAAAAATGAGTTTGAAGCGTGTTTTATGATTTCCGCGCCCTTTATGTCTGAGACAACTATCTTTGTCTCAATGGGAGAGTAAAGTTCTTTTAAAAGTTCTTCAGCTTTTTTCGATTCAACACCAATTACAATCCTGTCCGGATTCATAAAATCTTCTATAGCTGAACCTTCTCGTAAAAATTCAGGATTAGATGCGACATCAAATTCACATCCATTTTTTTTGAACGTGTTTATAGTTTTTTTGATCCATTCACTAGTTTCAACTGGAACAGTACTTTTTTCCACAACAAGTTTATAGGAATCTATATGTTCGGCAATAATCCGTGACACCTTTTCAATCCCCGTAAGATCCGCGCTTCCATCGTCTCGTGAAGGTGTTCCTACACAAATAAAAATTACGTCAGAATCCTTAATCCCGAATTCAATGTCCGAGCTAAACGTTAAACGCCCATTCTCCTTGTTTTTTTTAACTAGTTCTTCCAGCCCGGGCTCATATATTGGGATTTCATCACTTTTCGTCAATAAATCGATTTTCTCCGTATCATTATCTACACAAATAACCTGATTTCCCAAATCCGCTAAACAGGCTCCGGTTACCAACCCAACATAACCCGAACCGACTATTGTTAACCTCATAATGCCCCTTATTTTGTTATTAAAAACGAGCTGTGATTATAACATATCCGTATTTATACCGCAATAGCCCCCTTCATCCGCAAAATAAGAAGAGGGATATGCACTAAACATACCCCCTTTATTGACTATCAACCCTAGTTTATAAAACATCTGAACCCGGTCGCAAAGAACCTGGTTTGCGCCGACTGAAACTCCTGTCCAATCCAATCTGTAAGTCCGGAAACGCTTTTATCTTAAATGCCAACCATAGCGTATATTGGTCTTGAAAAAAACGACTACCTTCCACATTATAACTGAATTCAACTTCCCAACAGTGCAAATCTCTTGTTACGGTAAATTGTTGTTCTTCTATGATTCTTTGCTGAACATCAAATCGTTCATATACGCCAAAACGCCATTTTTTGTTCGGCTCCCACCTCGCGTCAAAGGTAAACGCGTTTCTAGGATTGGGTTCTTTTTTTTCATATCTGTACCCCATCGTCATTCTGAACCAGTCAACCGGACTCATTGCGCCTTCAAGATAACCTTCCTTTACTGCCAGATTTTTTCTCTGAACCACCATACGGCTGTCCACAAAAAGCCAATCATACGGCCTAACCTCCAAATCAAAAGTAACATCACTAAACCTGCCATGTTTCCTATAGGGCCCGTCTTTTACAGCTATCCATTTGTTTTTTTGTAAATCATAATTATAATCCGCGGATATAATTAGCCTCGCAAGGTCAACCACCCCTACATTGTCTCCGAAAAGCTTTTTAGTCTGGAGTTTGTTTTCAAGCGATAACGTCACATTATTCTGTTTTGCCAAAGTGTCTATTTCATCCATCTGGTATAATTCACTTTTGTATATGTTGGGCTGTTCCGTATGGCTGTAGGTAATACTTGGCGCCACGATATGTCGTATTTTGTTAATATTGAGCCCCAAAAAATTGGTAGAAAAATCAAAAATACGAAAAAATCTCGATGACAAATTAACCCCACCGGCAAGAGTATTCCGACAAGCCATCTCGTAATCTTTCTTTGTCCGGCTATAAATTGTTTCCTGAAAAGAACCATATGGAGTCATTTTGAATAATATAAAGTTTATGGGTATTGAAATTTTGTTAATCGCGTCAAACCTATTAACAATTTCACAGGGACTAGTTTTATTTGAGTACTGTTTATCAAACATTGTCATTAAATATGATGAACTAAAATACAACGGCCAGTTGCCGACTTGCTGTTCCGGAACGTCAAATTTTATTTCAGGCTGGCGCTGAACTATTGTTTCAAACTTGTGAAACCTGGCATTCGCGGATATTTCCATAAAATAATTCTGCTGAGCACTTGTAATGGAAACATAATTTTGCGGAATAGTTGAGCTTTCAGTATACTCGTTATAAAAGTAGTCCTCTAGAAAATATTCGTCACTATACTTATTGAACTCCATCATTCCAACTATGGAGGGATCAAATTCAACCCGATGTTTCCATTGAAACATACGCCTATTTACAGTTTTAACTTTTTTGCCCAGTTCTCGTTTCTTTTGATCTGGCCATTCATCACGAAAAGGAGTCGGATCATAAGTCCCCTTACCGTTCTGGTCAACAAAATACATACGGTAAAACCCATCTCCCCAGCCGGGCATACTTAAATCTTTCGTACGGTAATACGCGGTTAACCCCTCAGCAAACCCTTTTTTGCTCCTGTAATCAAAAAGTCCATCAACACGGCTCTCTCCAAGAATATACTGCCTCCAGGCTGAAAGGAGAAAATAACCCCAGTCTGTACTTTGTCCCGGAATAAACTGAACTTTAGCTCTACTTTGTATAATAGGATGACAATAGTAAGGAAACCATAAGACAGGAATATCTTTTATATAAAAACAAACATTTTTAGCTATAATTTTATCATCAGGGAAAATTCTTACTTCCGAGGCTTTTATTCGATAATGTGGAATATCAAGATCACATGTCGTAACATACCCGTTACGAAAAATAAATTCATTGTCACCAACACGCGCGCTTTCTTTTGCCTCACCAAACCATGGAAATGCGTCAATTTCAGCATTAAAGGCCTGTCCTTTTTTAAGCGCAAAATCGTATCTGATACGTTCACCCGTAATTGTCCCGTTCGGATCAACTATTTTAACTTTGCCACGGCACAAGGCTTTTCGAGATTTTGTATTAACCTCTATGCTTTCACAGGTGAGTGTTGTATCTCCATATGTAACAACAACATTCCCTTTTGCTACAATTCTACCATCTTCTTCAAAATACTCAACTTTATCACCGTCAACGATAATACGCTCACCGGGTTTCATTAACTTGGCAACTCCCTCATCTTCTGCCCAGCACATCTCAGAACCAAACAAGAATACCGCACTTAAAAATGCCGCAACCCAAATTAATAGAAACCTGATCTTTCGCAATACTTCATCCCTTCTATCAACGTATTATTGAGCTGAAAATAAATTATGTCCAGTATAACATACAATTAAAAAATTTAAATATTAATTTTTAATTCACAAGAATCACTATAAAGTCGAATGATTACCTTTTGCAAAGAAACGAAGTAACCGATTATGCTCCGCACACAACATTTTTACCTTTATGCTTAGCTCTGTAAAGAGCGGCATCTGCTTTTTCGATTAAGCTGTTTACATCTTCACCGTCTTTTGGAAAAGTTGAAATACCTATGCTTACGGTTGTTTTAATTTTTTTCCCAAAAGCGTCAATTTCATTTACCCCTACAGCATTACGTAAACGTTCAGCTACAGTTAAAGCAAGTTTTTTTGTGGTTTCCGGAAGCACGATGCAAAATTCTTCCCCGCCGTACCTTGCCACCATATCAACTTCACGAACCGAACACTTCAATCTTTCGGATATTTTTTTCAAGACCGTATCACCAACCAAATGCCCATGCAAATCATTGCACTCTTTAAAATTGTCGACATCAACCATGCCTATGGAAAATTTCAATCCCAGACGGCTTGCCCTGTCAACCTCTTCTTCCAACCGGTCCATAAGATATCTTCTTAAATAAACTTCCGTAAGACCATCGACAATCGAAAGCTTCTGCACCTGTTCATATAATTCTACTTTTCTCAATTCCAAAGCAATCTGCGGAATAAGAATACTAAATCTGCTATACGCGGTTTTCGATATGCCTTCAATTGCTAATACCGCGGAAAGCTTGTCTCCAACAAAAAGCGCAACCATCATAAACGTATCCGCGCCTATGTTTAACCTTTTAAACAAATCTTCATTGGTCTCTCTTTCGGCAAAAAAAGGGTTGAAATCCGTTTCACGCGCATACTCAACAACCTTATCATACACAAGTAAGGTATCCTTGTTTTCACTATACTTTTCGTCTCCACTAGTTTTAGATATTCCACGAACAAAAGAACCATTATTAAAAGTTAAAAGATGTGTTGTTTTGGACATAAAACTTTCTTCGAGAAAATCAAACAAAATATCCAAAAGTTCCTTAAACTTTAACGCCGGAGCAAGTTTTTTAGTAATCTCATACAACCGCGAAATACGACTCAATTCATTTTCTTCTTTTCTCCCCAAGCGATTTATTTCTTCTAATTCTCCCACGATATCGTTATACCCGCGCTGACGCGCCAAAATATCAAACCGGTAATACATCACAAACGATGTGTAGAGCGACTTCATAATATGACACCCTCCAATAATCGCGCCGATCACAACCATAAAAACGATAATATCAACCGCGTCTAAAATGCCGATAATCGCGTAAAATATAAAAAAAACTAAGTTGACCGCCACAAGCGCACCTGTCACCGGCAATTCACAAATAAAAGGTACAATAATAAATATCAACGGAATCATAAAAAGCGCCAGATACTCATCTCCGCGCGGGAAATTGTGCATTATCCAGCTAAACAGCATCAACGCGAAATTTAAACCGAAAACTATTATCGGTTTTATTCTAAACATACCCGATTCTTTCCTTTCGCTTTTGCTTTATATAAACGTTCATCGGCTTTCCGAACAATGTCTTCCTTGGTTTTGCCATCTTCGGGAAAAAGAGCAACACCAACCGAAAGTGTAACAAAACATTTTTCCCTTCGCAAAATCACGGGATTATTGCTTATTTCTTTTCTAATT
>JAHIZQ010000121.1 GCA_018814505.1 Candidatus Omnitrophota bacterium | reverse complement strand
CACTTATAAGCTTATCTCGCATTAAGTCCTCATCTTGACTATTGTTTTTTGCTCATGGCCGATCACACATGAGCATAGTATAGTCGCTAATGCGTCAAAAAACAATTTTTTTTTTAGATTTTTATTCTTGGGTTTTAATGATTCTAATTCGAACATTTGCCAGACCAGTACTTAGTGTTTCAATTTTTTTAAATGCGGCCATGGTGAGGTCGATTATTCTGCCTTTGCGACATAAACGTTTCGCAGGGCCACGATCATTTACTCTAACCAAAACTTTTTTGTCATTGGCAATATTGGTCACTTCAACTTGCGTATTGAAAGGAATTCCCCACATTGCACAAGTCATTTTATCATGGTCAAAAGTCTCCATGTTTGCCGTTGTCTTTTTAATCCCGGGAGAAAACTCTGAATACCATGAAGCAATACCTGTAAGATTAGAAAAAAGCGCTTTTGATTCAATTCCCACGCCTAGTATGAAAAACGCACACGCCAAAATTATTAAAATCAAAAATTTTAAATAAGTTTTTTTGCGCATGGCCGTTACCTTTGAGTATCTAGCTTTACATTACACTAAGTATAGTGTGTAAACTATTCAAAAGCAACTTTTGCAAAAAAACACCTTGCCACATAATTTAACTAATCTAAGTTTTCATCAGACGAAGATGAAATAAAAACATTCTTGGAAAACTTTGATTTTTCAATCGCTTTCGCGATGAAAATACTTATCTCATAAAGCACAACCATAGGAACAGCAAATAAAAGCATATTAAAAACATCTTGTGTCGGGGTAATCACAGCGGAAAAAATAGCGATTAGTAATACTGCATATTTTCGTTGAGCTCTCAGCATACACGCGTTAACTATCCCCGCATCCGTAAGAACCGCGGCAATTACAGGAATTTCAAAAATTACACCTCCAACAAAAATTAGCGTTCCAAAAAATGAAACATATTTCCCCAATGTAATTCGCGCAGTTACAAATTCACTTTTAAAATTTAAGAGAAAATCTAATGCCGCCGGTATTGCTACAAAATAGGAAAACATCAAACCCGCATAAAAAAGAACCGCGCTTAAAAAGAGCCACAAAAATAAACGTCTCCGCGCATCTCTTTTAAAAGCGGGTAAAACAAAAGCTCCTAATTGATGTAGTAAAAACGGAAAAGTAAAAATCGCGCCGCATAACAGGGCAAGTTTTATATATGAGGAAAAAGACTCTGTCGGACCTATAAAAATCAATTCTGTAACATAGTTGCGGATAGGTTCTTTGACAAACATCATGATGTGATCTACTTGCCAAAATGATACAACAGTAAAACAAATCAACGCGCATATCACGAACAATATGCGCCTGCGTATTTCTTCAAGATGAACAATAAATTCCAACCGTTTTGTTTCTTCGGTGCAGAATAAACGCATGGAAGTTTATTCCCCTTTTTTATCTTTTTCGTTAGAAAATTCTTGTGTACCTTTTTTAAATTCACATAAAGCCTTCCCCAAAGATCTACCAATCTCAGGAAGTTTTGCGGCTCCAAAAATTAAAAGAGCAACCACAAAAATCAACAATATTTCCGGCAAACCTAAACCAAACATCCGATGCACCCCTCTTTCATTTTCGCGCGGAACCGGCAACCTGCGACAGTTCTTCACACCGAATAATTACGCTTTTGTAAATACCTATAGTTTCCATAGTAATAAACGCGGTAAAACCCATAACGATCAAAGATAAAGCTACTTTTAGGAAAACATTCGTTTTAGGCCGAAACCACAACAGAGGAAGCGCTAAAGGACCACCGGCCAATATGGCCAAACAAATGACCCCCGGAGAAAAATACCATTTCCTTTCTTTTTTTTGGCCTGAATTATTTAAAAAACTTTCTTTTTCGATTTTTTCCATTTTATTAATCGTGTAGGCTCTCTATGATACGAATGACTCATTGGAGGGATATAAGGCACTCCATCTTCCACCGACCGAAAAACATCTTCTGTCCCCACGCATTCATTATCATCATCCAACCATTCGTCCTGAGAATCGTCGGAAGAATCATCTTCTGTTTCGTCTATAATCAACAAATTATCAATTATTTCATCAACTTCTGTGTCATCGGTAAGTACCT
>JAHIZQ010000018.1 GCA_018814505.1 Candidatus Omnitrophota bacterium | reverse complement strand
GGAATGCACATCGCCCTCAATATTCTCTATTTGCGGCGCTGTCCCGATAAATTCATGTTGATTGATTTTTTCAAGCAGGTCTTCCGTAATTGAAGCTATTTGACTGGGCGGGCTTTTCTGCGCCCACAAAACTCTGGCAAGCGTACCCATGCCCCTTTTTGTCAAGGGTTTATACACGCCTGGAGAAACACCTAAACTATGCGCTAAGCTATTAGTAAGAAAAATTGCTACACTTATTAAGCTTATGATTTTTCTTATTTTCATAACTGTACTCACTCTCCAGACACCTAATCGTAGGGGACAGGCATGCCTGTCCCCTACAACCGGAAGAGGCATGCCTCTTCACTACGTACTAAACTCGCCCTTTTGCACATAAATTACACAGACATTACAATCATGTCCTGCGCTTTTTTCCATTCCGGCAGTTTTGTCCAATCAATGGGCCTAATCATCAAAATACCTTTCCCTTGAAATATATTTTTTATTAACCTGGCTATATCCACAGCATTGGTATTAGCGTCATGAAAATCCTTGATTAAGTCCCGATAGTTTGTAACAGATAACTGTAATAATTGTAAAAAGCGATCTTGTAATTCTTGTGGCGGCGCCGGCTGGTCGTTGTATCCGTCTATTTTTCCATATCGGTCGCATTCCACCATCGTGAGATCTGTAATTAAATCAATAACAGTATTCAAATGATTTACGTTCCCGATATTAGCCGTAACAAATCGAATCTTGGTATTTAAAATGTCTCTTGCTATCTCGACTTTTCTTTCTTCCCTTGTTTTATCAAAGCGTGAATCTTTGTCCATCATTTCAACAAACTTAAAGATAATCGCCTTTTCGATTTTATTTCTATTAAAAACATCCACTTCCTCGCTCCTATCTATCAGGCGCACTACCATACGCGTTTTATTTGTAGTATAATTCGCGCCTTCAGGGTTATCCATAAGGTCATCATAAAAACTTTCTGACAAGGTATTGAATTTTTCAATTACCTTCTCTTCCCATTTATCATTTGCGAGATATCCCCTGATATATCCGACGAAGCCTTTACCTCTTAATTTCCGTTCTGTTTTACGCAGATATACTTCAACGTCACTTATGGTTTCCTCCGAAGAAGCCGGCTCAATCGCGTAAGTATGCGCGTGTTTCTCGTGTTTAGTTATTTCCGAAACAACCGCTTTTGCTGATTCGTACGTATGTATAGCTTTTATCATGCGCGTTATATCTGTATACTGCTCTTTAAGCACCTGGCGCGTAAAAGCACATATGACATAGTGTGAATAGTTGTCGTTAAAATAGTCTTGGCCCAGATACTGTAGTGACTTCTGAGCCAGCCACGCCGTACCGCTATATTTTTCCCTCACCTTGCGGGTCTGCTCATCCTCGCTTAAAGGAGCAGGTTTTCCCATGTATTTCTCCATTTCTTCTAAAAGCGTATGGTCAAAAAGCAGGGCATATTCAATAAGTTCATGGATAAATGATTCCGGTTTTTCTTGATAAAGCGTTTCATCTATCGTTATAAAACGCCCTTCTTTTTTAGCCTTTCCAAAATACCCTCCTACCCCGGCTGAAGTGAATATTATGTGTTTTGGCATATTATCTTTCACGACCTTAAAAACAAGGTTAAAAATTTCTTGCTCTTTTTCGCTCGCTTTAACTTTGTCACTTAAGAACGAATTGAATTCTCCAACAAACTTTTCAACAAATTCCGTTACATTAAGAATTGGTTCTTGTTTTTCTTCTGCTAAATTTATACGCTTCTGTGTATCATTGTTGAGGATAATTCCTTTAAGTTCGCCATCTTCTACCCTTATCTGCTCAATTTCTGTATATTTTCCCATCGCGTTAGTTGCTGAACTGGATATACGAGTTAATGCTTTTGTCATCATTTCACTTGCTGAACGCTGAACCGCCCCAGAGGCATTTATTCCTATATTGTCTTTTACAAGCGTTGTTACAAGTGTTTTATCCGATATAATTTCTGCCTTTGCCAAACTTTCCATAACCTGTAATGCCGCTAAGTGAATATCGTAGTCACTATTGTCTTTCATAGTTTCCTTAATGGCCTCCATCGCCTCATCCGGCGAAATTTCACCTGCCGCGGCTAACATGAATAAATTTCCCAGACCTTCCAGGCAAACTTCTTTATTCGAATCCAAAAGTTTTGCGTAAGTATTTTCAGGTGTTAGGATAGAATCTATACTGATATCTTCTGAGGAAAGCACTGTCTCCATTTCTATCGGCGCGCCGCCATCCAGGGGTTCTGTGCCCGAAAGAAGTGCCGGCTCTACTTCTATTTCTTCTTTATTCGGATCGCCCATATCAACCTCATCCGGAGAATCAAACTGCATTGCACCAGTATCGCTTATGATAACTTCGTCTGGAGTATATTTTTCACTTACCCCTAAAGGAGGTTCTGGAACAGAAGCGTCAGATCCCGTACCTGCTCCAGCGTCTTCTGAAATATCAGCAGGCCATTTGGCTCTTTCATTTTCTCCTTCAATTTTTATATGTAATATCTCCAGTTGTTTATCTATCGGCGCTTGTAAACCTCCTGCAGGCACAACTTCAACATATACACGTACCACCCGTGAGATATCAAATCCTTGTTCATACATCATTGTTTTTTCATCAATTGTTGTTGGATCTACTCCTACTGTTATTGTTTTAACTCCCGCTGGAATTGCTACACCAACACAGGCACACTTTAGTTTCTTTCTAGCAATATCAGTATAGGTAAATCGAACATGATATAAATATGTTTCATCTAAAACTTTTGCCAAATCATCTACTCGTTTAAGAACGACTTCAACTTTTCCTTTTAGCATATCTAAATATCTTCCTGAGAGATTATGTCGTAAACCAAGCTTAGCAAACACTACCTGCTCTAATAAATCCGGGAACGATGGATAGATAAACGGCATACCCAGCTCAGCATTTTTCACCGGATCGGACATATCAGATAAATCCCAGAAAATATTCACACGTCCATCATCCTGTACTTTTACGTCTACTTTTGCTTCTAGTTTGTCCGAAGTTGGCACTTCTTCTGACTCTTCGGTAAATATAGTTTCCCCTAATTTTTTCATTAACGAATTAAATTTGTCTTTTCCTATGTACTGCATTAACACTCTTCGTGCTTTGTTTTTGACCGCTTTGTTTGGGTCAAATATTCCGCCTAATCCGGGTCTAGTTAAAGCCAAAAGAAGAAATGGAGATGACCTCTTATCCACGATCATTCTTATATCAAAATCATTAAGAGCTTCTAATCGTTTTTCCTCATCCGGATTTTCTAGTTCTTTTATAAGTTCCGCGTAGTAGTTCCCACGTTTTAACATTTCTGAAAGTTTTCCGTTAGGATCAAAAATTTCTTTTTCAT
>JAHIZQ010000120.1 GCA_018814505.1 Candidatus Omnitrophota bacterium | reverse complement strand
ACTTCCAACCTCCCGGGAATGAGCGTGCCCAGTTGGTCTAACTGCTCTCGGGGGACGGCGAAGGCAAACTCCTCCGCGGGCGGCCGGGAAACCGTGTTCAGTTGAACCCGCGCCGGGCTGATCGCGCTGGTGAGAGGATAACAAGCGCGAATATAAAGTCAAAAATTGCTTTTCTTAAGAACTTCGAGGCGGTAATAAGAAAAGATGCCAGCTATTATGAGAAAATAAACCCAGCGCTTAAAGAACAAGAGAAAAATAAATTTCTTACAGTGATTAATGAGATTAGAAAAAAAGAGATAGAAATTTTAGAAAAAACCGAAAAAAGCTTAATAACAACGGTAAGTTTAATTGTGGATGGAGATATCATTTTACCTGTCAGCAATTTTATAGAGACTCAAAGTATGGCTAGCCATGTAGCATTAGGAGAAGTAGCGCATCAATTGAATACATCTATCGAAGTTGGCAGGAAAGAATATGAAAAAAACCAGAAACTAATTCAGAGTATGGAGTTTGCTTTAGAAATAATAAAGAAAACAGCGGCAGAATTAAAAGGCGTTGAATACACAATACAAGAGTTTAAAGATGGTGTGCCGGATCAGAAGCACGTATTGTTCCTTAAAGGAGAGATTGTACCTTCAGAAGTATTTGATTTGGTGAAAAGTAAAAATATCGCGGCAATAGTCACAACTACTGCCGGACCCACTTCTCATTGGGTGCTTGCGGCTAAAGCGCTTAATATACCGGTATTTTTTGTACTTAATAAGTCTGGTGAAGAAAAAAACAAGGAGTATTTGAAAATTGATGACATATGGAAAAGTATGGAATTAGGTGACTTGGTTCTTGTGGATGGCAGGCGAGGAACTCTTACATTAAAACCGGATTTAAGGACAATAGAGCGTCATAAACAAAAGGTGCTACATAACAAAGCATTGCAGAAGTACTATAAGGCAATACAAACACAACCCGCTCAGATTGGAAGAAGAAAAGGAATGGATGATGGTAAAATAGTTAATGTATTTACAAATGTTGACGCGAAAGACTCGTTAATTTCAGCTTTAGAAAGCGGGGCTGATGGAGTAGGGCTTGTAAGGACAGAACTTTGGATCAATACAAAAACGCCTTATTTAAAAGAGTTTGTGAATGATAAAACAGACAGTATTGCGCATCGAGAGCTAAGGAAATTCTTCAAGCAAAGAGTGGAAACTTTAATAAGGCACTCGCGCGGTAAACCAATAACCTTCAGGACGTTTGATGTTTCTGATGATAAAAAAATTCCGTATGCGGATGATTATACGGAAACAGGGTTTGATTTCTATAGGACAGAAATTGGCAACCGGTTATTAATATTAGAACTAGAAGCCTTTTTTGAGGCGATAGCCGTGCAAAATGCTGAAAACGTGAAAATAATGTTTCCACAGGTAAATACTGTGCAGGATAAGGTAGATGGTAATGCTTGCGCGATGAAAGCAATGGAAAACGTTGTAAAAAGAGGAGAAGCAACTCTTATCGGTGATGGCGAAAAGACTTTTAATAGAGAGACTATGCTTAAGTTATTTGATGCTGTACCAATTGGATCTATGATAGAAAGTGTGGAAGCAATAAAAAACATAGAGGAAATTAGCTGGTTCTCAGACTTCATCAGCATCGGGACAAATGACCTGACGCGTGATATATTTAAATTCTTGGAAAAAGCGTTAGGCTTAAAGAATTTACGGTTAAGCATAAGAGCTATTTTGCTTTTTTCTGAGATTCAGCCTAAAGTTGTACAAGCGATAAATGATATTTTGTCTGGCGTCAGCAAAATTCAAAAAGAAAAGAATAGAAAAATTCCTGTTACAATATGCGGTGAATCAGCTAGCCAAAGAGAATACATATTACATATTATTTATGCTTCAGAAATCTATGATGTTGATGTAGCGCCAAGCATAACTTATCCCGAAATAGCGGAAACTAAAGAATTTATCCGAAATTTTGGAAATCAAGGGTTAAAAAATGTATTTGAAATTGTTGATGAAAAATTAAAAGAACGAGCTCAAAATAAAGTTGAGGAAGTTGAACAAAGAATTGAGGATTTGCCTGTTGTTCAAGATATGGTACGAGAGATTCTTGAACAAGCTTCAGGTTTTCAGAATGAATTTTCTTCAAGAGTAGAAGAGGCGGATATCCAGACAATTGAGGTTAAGGTCGTGAACACTCTTGGAATGCACGATAGGACAGTGAGGGACATAATAGAACTTAAAAACAAGCATAATGTGGGGCTTTTGATTGAACACAAGGGAAAAGGGCATGAGATAAAAGGCGTTATAGATTTATTCTTGCTTGGAATAACAAAAGGTTTTGATATAAGGATAGTCGCTACGGGGGAAAATAGAGATATGTTTGTGAGAGAAATAATGGAACTGAAGGATTTTTCAGTAGAGGCTAAAAATGGAGAAAAAGTTTTTAGCGAAATTACACCAGCTGAAAAACAGCGGATAATTGATATGAAGTCTCAGCAGGAGACCCACGCCTCAGAAGAAGTAATTCCTGACAAAATTTTAGAGGGCGCTCGACGTTTGACTGAAACCATAGAAGAACTGACAAAATTAGACGAAGAACCCAAAGTGCCTGCCGAAGAAGAGATGATAAGAGATTTTTCTGCGGAAACTAAAGAATTTGATTTTATTGCGTGTATTCCTGAGCATATATATCTTTTGCTAAGCGAAGAGATTAGCGCGTTGGAAAAAGAAACCGGGTTTCACTTAGTGCCGTTAAAAGCGGTTAAAAAACCTGCTATGATCAGGGAAATGAATAAAAAAACAGCGGGCGTGAGCGCTATTACTATTCTTTTGGATGTTGACAGCGAGACGACATCTGCTGAAGAAATTAAAAATCTGCTTAAAAAGAGTAAAGAACAAGTTATTGGTGACGTTGTATCATATCTTGAGATCGGAAAAATACGCGGTATTCTTGATTGCATTGCAAAGGATTTACCGCAGGGACGGTCATTTCAGTTAAGCAAAAAAAGCGCGTATGAAATACAAATGACAAATGTTTATAATATTCACAGAAAAGAATATTCAGAGAACCTCAATAGATATTTGGCAAGTGATCTTAAGAAAGAGACAAAACCCCGGTATATGGTTACTGCGGTTGACAACGCGTTTGACTTGAAGCTTCTAGCTAAGTCTATCAAAGAACGCAGAGATGTAATAGACTTTAATAAAACGCAAAAAGACCCGATAAAGACTTCATTGTTGTGCGGAATGACAAAATAAACGCTAAATTGGATGAAGTACTTTCCGCTACAGGTCTGGATAAATATGTGGACAAGAAAAGGATAGTCGGCGTAAAGGAAAAAGAAAAAATTGATATTCGTGCAATTACTCAAACAATAGAGAAGATAACAAACGAAGTTGTTGATTCGGGAAGAATCGTCTTAGGCCAAAAAGCTGATATTATCAATATTGACAAAACTAATCCTGACAGTTCTTTTGCGTTAGATAATGAGGAGAGCCTCTTATTTGTGGACATGACAGGGGGGGTAACCAGTCAGCTTTACAAAATGATGATGGAAGTTATGGCGGATAGCAATAAAGCATTATCTCTTGAACCAGAAGACGTTCTCAGGAGAATAAATGGGTATAACATCTATATATATCTGCCGAAGGCTCAAATGATAGACCTTGACGTAGAAATAAGAGAATACGAACGATATGTACTTGAAGTTCTTGTAAAAGCGTAAACAGTTTAACCCCTGAGATGCAAAAAACCTTCCTGCATCTCAAGCGTCCCTGTTTCGTGTTTTCAGCCTATGCTGACCCGGAGCAGGGACGCTTTGTTTTTTTTGCGGAAACCAACTTTACCTTGACTAAACTAACTATTGTTCATATAATGGTGACCATGTTAACGTGGTAAGTCAAATAGATTTCCAGTGACAGTGACCTTCCCCCCTTTGCAAAAGGGGGCTAGGGGGATTTATACAATTTTAGTTCAATCCGTATACCTTTATTTTCGTGTGGCGGATTTTTAAAAAGAAACTTTAGAAGAGTAGAGCTGTATGAAAAAACGACTTCGAAAAATAGTAAATAGCATAATCGCACTCGTATTTTTGTCTAATGCAAACATACACGTTAGCGGAATAAATGCCGATAATTTATCGGTATTTGGACCAAAAAATAGATTAGAGAGCCAAAACCTTCCCGAAAGGGAGCACCTAGCCCCCTATTCACAAATAGCCAATGGAACTATTCATGAATTTTTTAAAGCCAAAGAATTTTTGTTAGCGCATAAAGGAACAAATGCCTACCTTGAAGATCAGATAGAAAAAGAGATTAAAGTTTTGGGCCGGGATTGGTGGCTAGAAAACAGGGTGGAACCCATTGATATTACGCTTAAAGAAAACATTGGTGAGATCAAATATAATATTGATGGGTTAAAGTACATCAAGCTTGTCAAAGTTACGACTTTATTGAACCGTTTGCATAGGGCAAATTTGGTTAGCGTAAACCCTGAAGGGTTGCTGGCTTGTACGGGTCAATTCGCGCATGTTGGATTAAGCGGAAAACACTATAATAATAAACCTGTTATTTATATGGATACTGAGTTTTTTGGACATAGGCATGGAGATATTATTCTAAAACATGAGATTGATGAGATTAAACAGTGGGAAAACTTGAGAATTAATATTTTGCATAAGTCTCGCGGCCAGATGCGCAGGTGGATAAAAGATTATAGTAAAGTACCGGATGAAAAATTGTCGAAATATTCTACATATAAAGGCAAAACTTCCCGTGAAATCGCGAAAATGTTTCATGAGAATTCCTTTGAATTAAAAGATCCTGTAACCGGCGAAAGTTTTTATGAATTATACGCGGGAAAAATAGATTTTAAATATGATTATTTGCGTCTTATGCTTTCATTATACGGGTTTGACAATAAAAGCGAGGATGTAAATATTTCAGCGAATGGTAGTGGCAAAGCCCTTGATTCGAATTTTTCTCTCACCCAGTCAATCAACGAATTTATCATTGACGCAATAATGGTTTCTCCAATGAACGCGGAGGATCTTACAAGCCAGTGCATAATATCGGGATTTTCTGAAGGTGTGCAAAGCGCAATAAAATCTCTTATCTCAAAGAAGCTTTTAATAAAGAAAAAAACCGGGATATATATACTCCCAAATGAATTAATGGCACGAAAAGCTAAAACTGCTGGAGAGGCAGGGGATGCTGATAAAAGATATTTAATACTTAATCAGTTGTACGAAACCAATAAAGGAGCTATTGAATTTGAGGTAAGAAAGTTAATAAATATTTGGGATTTACAGTTTGTGGATCTTGATGAATTAATGAATGAATCGTGGATTGTTGTGCAACAGAGTGGAACTAAGCCTTGTGACCTTGATGGAAGCTGGTTCGGGTATATGAAGATGGAAATAAAGGGGCACATATACAAAGAGTATATGCCCCAGGTGGTAGATAGGGCGGCAACCAAAAGCAATTTTAAAACGACAGTATATCGCGTTAAACAGGCGCTTAAAGCACTGAGTGGTGCACTTTCGAAAAATGGAAAAATGGATTTATACAACGTTGATATAGCTAAGTTAGTTTTAAAGCTTAAAGAAATGTTTCCAAATGAAGGTGGCGGATGGAAGGAAGAAAAAGTAACGCATAGTTTGGTTTACATGAAAACGCGGGATGTGTCTTTAAGCGAGACAATTGGAGGAAATGAAGATGGGGGGCCTAAGGTTGAAGATACTATCAAAGACGAAAAGGCGGGGAAAAGAGTAATTAATATTGAAAATAAAAATGTTAAGACGAGCCTCTTGTCTTTTTTAAGAACTTTACCTGTTAAAGAAGAATGTATATTACGTATGTTTATTGGAATTGATGATGATAAAGAGT
>JAHIZQ010000119.1 GCA_018814505.1 Candidatus Omnitrophota bacterium | reverse complement strand
GAAGTACATCTTTCCAATATTTACGCGCGCGAAGAGTTTAGGCATAAGTCTTTAATAGCACCTGTTGTTACGGGTCAAATAAGCGGATTCGGTAAAGATAGTTATTGTTTAGCGATTAAAGCGTTAATAAATATATTGAACGGATAATTACAATGATTCAGGGAGATAAGGTTTTAAAAAAGCTTGAAAGAAAAGTGCAGAAAAGTAATGCCGACGCGTTACTTGTAAATGACGCGCTTACAATTGAATATTTAACGAATTTTTATTCGCAAGGCGCGTTTTTGCTCATTTCAAAAAATGAAAATCCATTTTATTTTGTAGATTCAATGAATGCGTCTTTGGCGAAAAAAAACCTGAAGCATACGAAAGTTTCTTGTATCGTCGCGCAAGGCGCCGTAATTAACGCTTTAATGCTATTTTTAAGCGATAAAAAGGTTAAAACACTCGCGTTTAATGATAGGGATGTTTCCGCTCGGGAATACGAAATGTTTTTACAAATGAACCCGAAAATGAAACTGACAAAGATAATTTGCAATATGATGGTATCTGATTTTATTGATGAGATAAGGGAAATAAAGACAAGAGAAGAAATTGCTCTCATACGTCAGGCGGCAAAAAAAACAGTTCAGATATGGAAAGAAGTAAAGAAAAAAATAAAACCGGGGCTTTCAGAAAAACAAATAGCCGCCATGATTGACCTGGCAATATGCAGGAGGGGATATAAAAATTCGTTTCCAACTATTGTCGCAGTGGGTAAAAATACGGCTTATCCTCATGCTGTTCCGACAGAAAAGAAGTTTAAAAAAAATGAGCATGTACTGGCAGATTTTGGCATAATTTTCAAAGGCTATTGTTCTGACTTGACAAGAACATTGTACAACGGTAAAATGAATCCTCAAATTGAAGTTTTTAAAAAAAATGTCTTGTCAGCGCAAAAAAAAGCGATAGAAAGTATTAAACCGGGGGTAAGTTTGGCCGGGGTAAGTAAAAAAATAAGCCTTTTTTTTAAAGACAAAAAACTTGGTAATTATGTTCTTCATGGATTAGGGCACGGAGTGGGGCGAAATGTGCATGAGGCTCCTTTTTGGAGTCAAAATTGTTGTAAATGTTTTAAGAAAGGTATGATCATCACCATAGAACCTGGTTTATATAAGAAGAACTTGGGCGGTGTTCGGGAAGAAGATATGGTTTTAGTAACTGACACAGGATGTGAGGTGTTGACTAAATGATAACAGCAAGACAATTTAGGCCGGGCGCGATAATAAACTATAATGGACAATTTCATGAAGTTTTAGAAGCGCAACATCATAAGCCGGGCAAAGGTGGGGCCTTTATCAGGGTGAAACTGCGTAACCTTGTAACAGGTTCAATAGTGAGCATGACATTACGTCCGGAAGAGACCTTTGAAGAAGTGTTTGTTGAAAATAAACAAATGCAGTATCTATACAAAGACGATATGGGATATTGTTTCATGGATGAAGCTACTTATGAGCAGATACACGTTTCCGCGGAAACAATTGGCGAAAAAGTAGAATATTTAAAAGAAAACATGGTGGTACTTGTAAAAATTTGTAACGGTAAGATTCTTGGAGTAGAACCTCCCATTCATGTAGTGTTAAAAATAGTGTCTACTGAACCCGGATGTAAGGGGGACACGGTTTCGGGAGCGACAAAACCAGCGACACTTGAAACTGGAAAAGTTGTTAAAGTGCCGCTTTTTGTTGAACAGTAACAGCTTATAAAAGTGGATACGCGTACCGGAGAATATATTGAAAGAGCTTGAATAGAGAGCGAAAAGGGGAGTAGTTCAAATAGCAGATACTAACCGAGGGGACAGATGATGAACATAAAACAAATACGGGAACTTGTGGAGATCATGAATAGTAATGATCTTACGGAGGTTGAAATTGAGCAAGATGGTATTAAAGTGAAACTTGCGAAAAAAGCATATGGCGGAGTGGAACAGGTATTCACGCCTGTTGCGCAGGCAAAGCAGGAGACGGCTACAATTTCAGAACAGACGGTGCCGCAAAAAGAGAGTGGAAAAGAAATTAAAGCCCCTATGGTAGGTACGTTTTACAGGTCGCCTTCGCCGGACGAGGAAGCTTATGTAAAAGAGGGAGACATCATTCAAAAAGGTGATGTTCTTTGCATTGTTGAAGCCATGAAAGTGATGAACGAAGTTAAAGCGGAGTTTGGTGGCAGAATTGCCAAGATATGTGTTGAAACTGCGGAACCTGTTGAGTTTGGACAGGTTATGTTTGTGATTGAATCAATATAGAGAAAGACGTTGGACATATGTTTTCAAAAATTTTAATAGCCAATAGAGGTGAAATCGCTCTTCGAATTATTCGAGCATGTCGTGAATTAGACATAAAAACAGTTGCCGTCTATTCAAAAGCGGATGCGAATTCCATTCATATTAGATTAGCTGATGAAGCTGTATGTATCGGGAACGCTATGCCAGCGGATAGTTATCTGAACATTCCCAGTATTATAAGCGCGGCTGAAATTACAGATGTAGAAGCTATTCATCCAGGATATGGATTTCTTGCCGAAGATGCTCATTTTGCTGAAATTTGTGAATCATGCCGTATAAAATTTATCGGTCCTTCACCTGAGAGCATGAAATTAATGAGCGATAAGATATCAGCTAAAGATACAATGAAAAAAGCTGGAATTCCCGTTATTCCGGGGTCAAATAGCATAATAAGGAACAAAGAGGAAGCTTTAAAAGAATCGAAAAGGATAGGGTATCCCGTAATTATAAAAGCGACTGCCGGAGGCGGTGGGAAGGGAATGCGTGTCTGCCATAATGATATCAGTTTAGTCAATGCTTTTTTAACGGCAAGAAGCGAGGCTGAAGCGGCTTTCGGAAATCCGGAAGTGTATATGGAAAAATATATTGCAGAACCCAGACATATTGAATTTCAGATTATTGCCGATGAGAAAGGAAATGTTGTTCATTTAGGAGAACGCGATTGCACCATACAGCGCCGTCATCAAAAACTGATTGAAGAGTCTCCCTCGGTTTCTTTGAGCAAGGATATGCGCAAAAAAATGGGAGAAATGGCGGTAAAAGGGGCAAAAGCTGTAAATTATAAGGGTGCCGGCACCATGGAGTTTTTGGTTGACGGTGATAAATTTTATTTTATGGAAATGAATACTCGTATACAGGTGGAACATCCCGTGACAGAGATGGTTACAGGCATCGATTTAATAAAGGAACAGATAAAAGTTGCGAGTGGGCAACGACTTTCTTTTAAACAGGAGGATATAGAGCTTAAAGGGTGTGCGATAGAGTGTCGCATCAATGCTGAAGACCCGGAACATGATTTCAGGCCTTCGCCGGGAGAAATATTAGCCATAAACATACCGGGTGGGCCAGGTGTTAGAGTTGATACACATGTTTATGCGGGGTATAAGATTCCTCCATATTACGATTCCATGATAGCAAAACTTATCGCGTATGGTTCCACCAGGAAAGAAACAATAAAGATCATGCAAAGAGCACTGGAAGAATTTTATATAGAACCCATTAAGACAACTGTAGATTTCCATAAACAAGTTTTTAATAATTCAGATTTTCAACGAGGAGATATTTCAACTCATTTTATTGAGAAATTTTTTCCCAGTAAAGAAGAAAAATAATCTAAAAAAGAGTTATCTTGTCAAAATCGTATCCATTTATGTAAAAAATCCTCTATTGCAAGGCATAAGCTTTTAAATAAAACAGGATACGCAAAAAGGAGGGATGATGAATTTTTTTAAAAGATTTGTGGTTTTTATTTACGCATTATTAATGGTGGGGGTAGGGGCTATATTTTTCTTAGTGGGGTTAAACCTCATTTTGCCCGAACAATGGTTGGAGATTGTTGGGGTGGTGAATTCAACGATGAGTTTTCAGATGACATTTCTCGTTATAGGTGTGATTTTTACAATTATAGGTCTGATGGCGCCGTATAGGTTGGAAAAAACAATTCAGAAAAAAAGGATAGTTGCGTTTCAAAATCCGGATGGTGAAGTTACTGTTTCAATCTCAGCAATCGAAGAGTATATCCGCAAAATTGCTAAGAATATCTCCGGTATAAAAGATATACGTTCGCGTGTTTTTATCACCAGGAAAGGGATAAATATTGTAACGGATGTTTCTATGATAGCAGGCGCGAATATTCCTCAGATAACTGAACGAATTCAAATGGAAGTGAAAAATAAGGTTCAGGTTATGTTGGGTGTGGAAGAAAAAATTAGCGTTAAAATACACATAAAGAGAATTGCTAAGTCGGAAACACAAGGTGATGAATTAGGGCAATCTGAAAATTTTTCTTCTTCCGCAATACCGTATCGAGAAATTGGTTAACGGACATAACTTTTTGGTTAAAGACGAGAGTGTAACATATTGTGAACATTTTCGAAAAGTCGTTCCGGAACGGGCTAAGGAGGGACATGCGGGATAAGTAGTAGTGTTCGCAGTTCTTGACACTATTTTAAAAAATGGAAGTTGATTGAATGGATGTAAAACAGATAATAAAAGATATTTTAGAAGAAAG
>JAHIZQ010000118.1 GCA_018814505.1 Candidatus Omnitrophota bacterium | reverse complement strand
CTAAAAGCGATATAAATATGTCTTCCATATTGTAGTCTCGTTCCGCAAATTTTTTAACAGCCCAGTTTCTGGATTTGTTAAGATTATCTATCTCGCTCGACGCGTCTTTATCATCAAAAGAACATTTAATTTCAAAAGAAGCAAATCCGTCTTTGTTTTCGCCCATGAACAATATTTCTTTCGCACTGTATACCCCCGCCAAAGCTTTTTCAACATCGTTTCTTTGCCCTTTTACCTCTAAAACAAAATACCGATATTTCATAGCGTCCTTGGCCAGTTCTTCTCTTGTGCCTTGCGAAACTATTTTTCCTTCGTTAATAATAACAATCCTGTCAGCCAACGCTTCTACTTCTTGTAAAATATGTGTTGAAAAAATAATTGTTTTGTTTTTCGCAAGATTTTTAATTAATTTCCGAATCCCAATAATCTGTAAAGGGTCTAAACCTGTTGTAGGTTCATCAAGTATCAAAACCTTGGGATCATGTATCAAAGCCTGAGCAAGTCCAACTCGCTGGGAAAAACCTTTTGAAATTTCACGCACGTTATGTTTCCAGACGGAAGCTATTCCACAGGCGTCCTTCAGCCATTTAAACCTGCGCGCGAGTTCGACACCTTTTATGCCACGCGCTTTACCGACAAAATCAAGATACTCATCAACCCGCATATCCGCATACAAAGGAGCGTTTTCCGGTAAATACCCGACTTGTTCCCTCACATGTAACGCGTCGTTACGAACATCATATCCATCAAGAAGAGCTGTCCCTTCACTGGGATAAATAAACGTGGTTAATATCCGCATTAATGTAGACTTTCCCGCGCCGTTAGGACCCAAAAGACCTAAAATTTCTCCTTTTTGAACCGAAAAAGAAACTTTATCAAGCGCGACAACCGGCCCATACTTCATAGAAACATCTTTAATCTCTATCATACGTTTCTCTCCTGTTTATTGTATTGTTTATGCTTTGTTTTTCAAGGTAGGTTTTCAAGTTATTTTTTCGTATTTCTAAAATAATAATCTTATTTTTATATATAACTTTTATTTGGCGTCGCGTAGTTTCATCAATTTAACAAAAAAATATCATAATCTGTTTTTTTTGTCAAGATCATATCCTGGTGAAATTTAACAAAAGTTTCCTGTTTTAGGAAACTTTTGTTTCTTGTAAACTCGATAGATGTTTTATGCGTTTAAGCATATTCGGATGTGTACTCAATATTTCCATTACTTTGTCGCCAAAATTCAACTTTACGTTTCGCGTCTGCAATATTTTTAATTCTTCAGGGTCAATAGTTCCGTTCTGGTCAATATCAAGTTGTTTTAATTGCCTTATTTCATTAACAGCTTGCGACGGATCATTAACAAAAAAAGCTTTTACCCCTTCGACATTTTTTAAAGCCTGTTTATTCATCCTTGCTGAACCGTACACAAGTTTATATAACGCTGAAGCGAGAGTGCTGGGTTTGTTTCCAAGTTCAATAGACCCTTTATCCGCAAAATACTCTCTTATCCGTGACCCATACAAAACTAAAAGATTCGTCAAAAAATAAAAAAGAAAAGCCGCTACCCCTATTAAAGCAACATTACCACCGCCATTTCTTCGTCTGCCGCCAAACCATAAAAAATGCCAAGCAACACGGTAGAGTATTAACGGAATAACCGAAAGAAGTGTAATAGTCAAAACATCACGGTTTTTAATATGGCTGATTTCGTGGCCCAAAACCGCTTTTAGTTCGTCTTTGTTTAAAAGGCTGACTATCGCTGAGGTAACACAAACTCTTCCGTCCGCGGGGTTTTTACCAAACGCGAATGCGTTAGGTATCGCGGCGGGGGATATCCCAATTTTAGGTGTAGGAATACCGGCTTTTCGAGCCAAGTCTTCCACCATTTTGAAAAGTTCAGGGTATTGATTTTTTTCAACATATTTGACCTTCATGGACCATTCAACAATTTTCGGACCTACCATATATTGAACAAACATTATTCCCAAAGACAAAATCAAATAGAAATAAAAATTTGCGATTCCCATATAAGCGCCTATTACCGTAATAACAGCATAAATAACGGCAAATAATACGCCCAATAACAGATACATTTTA
The DNA here is from genome assembly GCA_018814505.1 of Candidatus Omnitrophota bacterium. Classification (GTDB taxonomy): domain Bacteria; phylum Omnitrophota; class Gorgyraeia; order Tantalellales; family Tantalellaceae; genus JBDRNE01. The sequence goes on along the minus strand of JAHIZQ010000118.1, from coordinate 664 downwards.
ATTCGTAGTATTGACATGTTTCTCCCTATTATGAGACTGTGTTCCGTAGAAATTGTTTATTGATTATATCGCAAATAGTCGGGTATTTGAATAGAAATTTTTTGGATATTGGTTGTTTCCTACGCAAAAAAAATCAGCAGTGGGACAAGCGCGAAAAATGATGGCGTGCCAGGCAGGATTTGAACCTGCGACCAACGGCTTCGTAGGCCGCTACTCTATCCGCTGAGCTACTGGCACGCAAAGTAATAAGTTAAATTAACTGGGCTACCAAAAACAACCTCTGGGAATTCTCTGCGGCAACCGAAATTCTTCAGATAGACGCATTGTAAACTAAAATATTGAGTTTTTATTGTATCACATCTATAATATTAGTCAATCACCGGGAGGACGCAAGGGTCCTCCTCCCCTACAATCCAAAAAGGGATTACAAAATCAAAAAATAGGAGACAAAAGTGACTGATAATACCTCTACATATCCTGATTTCGGGCTTATTGAAACCATTTTATGGGAACAGGGGTCTTATTTTCTGCTCCCACTTCATTTTGAAAGGCTTGAAAAAAGCGCGGTCTTTTTTGGTTTTCGGTATGACAAAAAGCCGCTTTTGCAGAGTCTTGAAAAAAACTCGCACATTTTTAATCCTGAAGAAAAATATCGCGTCCGCCT
>JAHIZQ010000017.1 GCA_018814505.1 Candidatus Omnitrophota bacterium | reverse complement strand
GTTAAAAATGTACTTTCAGATTTTGTTCCTAAAAGGCCTAATGACAGGATAGGGATGGTCGCATTTGCCGCGTTGGCGTACACTGTTTGCCCTCTTACTTTAGATCATGATTGGCTGGAGAAAAATCTTGAAAGAGTGAATATCGGCATGATAGAAGACGGTACTGCTGTTGGCTCGGCCATAACAGCCGCGTTAAACAGGGTAAAAGATTCTCCAGCAAAGGAAAAAATTATAATACTTTTGACTGACGGAAGGAATAACGCGGGTAGGATTTCTCCTATAGCCGCCGCGGAAGCCGCAAAAGCCTTAGGCGTGAAAATTTATACAATAGGAGCGGGGACAAAAGGGCTTGCGCCTTATCCCGTTCAGGATATGTTTGGCAATACGGTTTTACGATCCGTGAGAATAGATATGGATGAAGATTTGCTTAAAAAAATTGCGGAAGAAACAGGCGGAGAGTATTTTAGGGCGACAGATACGGCCTCTCTTAAAAAAATATATGCCAAAATAGATAAACTTGAAACAACTCCGATTGAAGAGTCAGGGTATAACATATATCGGGAACTTTTTATGTTTTTACTTGTGCCGGGTCTTTTACTGCTTGTATTGGAGACAGTTTTGTCTAATACGCTTTTAAGGAGGATACCGTAGATGAAGTTTGGCGCTCCTTACGTATTTATACTCTTGTGGTTGATTCCGGGGATAATTGTTTTTTATATTATTAGGGAACGGAATAAAGAAAAAGTTATGAGGCTTTTCGCTGATAAAGAACCCCTTGCCGAAATATCAAAATCGTACAATCCGCAAAGGACCAAAATAAAAAAAACAATAATCGTAATGGCTTTGTTTTTTTTGATTATAGCCCTGGCAAGGCCTCAATGGGGATTTCAATGGCAGGAAGTTAAACGCAAGGGGGTAGACATACTTATTGCATTGGATACGTCAAAAAGTATGCTTGCGGAAGACGTTTTGCCAAACAGGCTTCTTCGCGCTAAACTTGCGATAAAAGACCTTGTAAAGAAAATACGCGGGGATAGAATTGGCCTTATAGTTTTTTCCGGTACAGCGTTTTTACAGTGCCCTTTGACTATTGATTATGACGGTTTTTTACTTGCTCTTGACGATGTTGATGTGCAGACGATTCCTGTGGGGGGAACGTCTTTATCTCAGGCAATATACGCGGCAATTTCTGCTTATGAGAGTGAAAAAAAAGATGATAAAGTGCTTATAATAATAACTGACGGAGAAGATTTGGAGGGCGGTATAGATAAAGCCGTGGAAACGGCAAAAGCAAAGGATATTAAAATTTTTTGTGTTGGCATAGGGTCTCAGAAAGGGGAACTTGTTCCAGTAAAAGACAGTTCCGGGAAAATAAATTTTCTTAAAGATTCTGAAGGAAACATTGTTAAAACAAAACTTATGGAAAATATACTTCAAAACATGGCCATTCGAACCGGTGGGATGTATGTTCGCGCGGGGAGAACCGAATTTGGACTGGATCTCATATATGAAGAAAAACTTTCAAAGATGGATAAACAGGAGTTTAAAAGCAAAATGGAAAAACGTTTCTATGAACGGTTTCAGCTTCCACTTGTTTTTGCCATTTTGCTCCTTTTGGTCGAACCGATGATCTCGGAAAGAAAACGGGAAGAGAAAAATGGCAAAACTTAACATCGCAATATGTCTTTTAGTTACATCAATGCTGACAGCGTCTTTGGTGGCCGGCGCGTCAGAAATAAGGAAAGCTGACAAATTGTATGAAGAAGAGAAATACGATGAAGCTCTTGAGTTGTATGATAAAGCGCTTTTGAAAAAACCTGAAGATTCTTTCGCGGAGTATAATAGAGCCGCCGCGCTCTACCAAAAGCGCGCGTTTACTGAAGCAAATGCCGGTTTTTTGAAGGCGCTTGCGGGAGGAAAAGATGAAATTGAAGAAAAAAGCGTTTATAATGTAGGGAATAGTAAATATAGGATGGGAGAAGAACTTGAAAGCAGTGCCCCTAAGGACGCACTGGACAATTATAAACAAGCAGAACAATATTATCGAAGAGCGATAGAATTAGTTCCGGAAGATATGTCTGCTAAGTATAATTATGAACTGACGAATATAAAAATAAAAGAACTTCAAGAAAAAATGGATCAGGATAAGCAAGAGAAGCAGGATAAAGGACAAGAAGAAAAGCCTCAGGAAGAGAAAGAAAAAGAACAGGACAAGAAGGAAGAGGGCGAGCAAAAAGAGGAAGAACAAAAGAATCAGGAAGGTCAAAAGAGCGAACAGGAGCAAAAAGAGGAGCAGGCGGATAAACAAAAAGAGCAAGAAGAAGAGAAAACAAAATCAGAACAAGAGAAAAAGCAGGAAGAAGAACAAAGAAAACAAGAGAAGGAGCAAAAAGATAAAGGTGAAAAAGACTCACAGGAGTCTGCTGAAGCAAGTATGCCTGAAGAAGCCGAGACGCCTGAAGGGGGAATGACAAAAGAAGAAGCAGAAATGCTTTTATCGGGACAGGAAGAAGAAGAGGCGAGAATGAGAGCCGAACAGCGCACGGCGCGTGCCGCAAGGCGTCCTGTAGTTTTACGAGATTGGTAGAAAAGTAATGACAAACCGTGTTATTCTTCTTGTGTATACTTGCAGGTTCCGCAAGCCGAAGGCGTAGCGGAAAGACAAAGAACAAATAACAAAAGAATGACAAGTGAAGGATGTTCATTTAGAGAAAAGGAACAAACATCAATTGCTCCTTTTGAAAAAGTGAGAGTAAACGGGGTTTTTAAAAATTTTAAAATCCCCCAACCTCCTTTCCCCAAAAAAAGGGGGAGTTTGTACAGTTATTCAATTCGCTAAATGACAAAAATGAGAAAATTGATTTAACCAAGAACGCAGAATGTAAAATTATGAAAAAAGTTTTTATTGCCATAATATTGATTGTATCACCAATGTTTTGCGCTTTCGCGCAAGACGTGAATTTTACCGCGTCAATTGAAAAAAATAGAATTTCTGTCGGCAATCCGGTTTATCTATACCTTACACTTGACGGCGCGCAGGAATCTTCGAGGCCTGAAGTTTCTGCGAAAGAAGGTTTGCAGATTAAATATGTAGGCCCTTCGACTAAGATATCAGTTGTTAATGGAAGGGTGTCACAATCTGTCACGTATACATATTTGATAATTCCTTTAACAGAAGGCGAATTTCAGCTTGGGCCATTTTCATTAATGTCAAAAAACATAGAGTATCAGGCTCCGCCTATTCTTTTGTCAGTTTATGGTCAGCCTCAAGGAGTGCCAAGCTCCGCAAACTCTTCTGGTGTTTCCGGCGCTATGTCTTCTGCTAGCCAAACTCAAGCGGGGCAACCTCAGGAATCTTATGGGGATGAAAGGGTTTTTCTTGTTATAAGCATTGGAAAACGGTTGCTTTATATCAATGAGGAAGTGCCCCTTACGATAAAACTGTATTCAGCTACAAGTTTGAGAGATATAGAGTATCCCGCTTTTCCTCATGAAGGTTTTTCTGCCGGAGAGTTTGAAGAGCCCGAGAGGCGTAGGGAAAATGTCAATGGTATTCGTTATGATGTTCTTATTTTTAAACAGAATTTATTTGGAATTAAAGAGGGGAATTATTTGTTGGGTCCGGCGCGTCTTAAATGTAAAATGCTTGTTAACCGTCAGTCGTCACAGCGCGCTTCAGTTTCTGGAAGAAGTATTTTTGATGATGATTTCTTTGCTTCCCGATTTGGGTATCAGGCATATCCCATTGAGGTCTCAGCACAGGAAGTGCCAGTTACAATACTGCCGTTTCCAAAAGAAGGAAAACCGTCCGATTTTCAGGGTGCGGTAGGGGATTTTAATTTTTCGGCAGATACGAATTCTACTAAAGTAAAAGTGGGGGATCCTGTTATTATATCAATGGCTGTAACTGGTGCAGGTAATCTGGATACGGTTACGGCTCCGAGTATAGTTTCTTCGGAGGAATTCAAAACATACGAGCCTCAGGTGATGATAAAGGGAGACAAAAAAGTTTACGAACAGGTGCTTATTCCCAAAAGCTCTGATATAAAGGAAATCCCGCCTGTTTCATTTAGCTTTTTTAACCCCCAAAAGCAGAAGTATGAAACAATAAAAAAGGGGCCGTTTCCTTTGAATGTAACCGAACAGCCCGAAGCTGAAGGAGGAATGAAGATTGTGTCTATGCCGCTCGATGGCAGTACGTTCTATCCGAAAGAAACAATTGGTCAGGATATCCTTCACATTAAGGATAACATCGGTCAGGTGTATCCCGGAAACCGGGTTTTATTTTATGATTGGAAGTTTTGGGGAACGCAGTTTTTTTTAACCTTGTTTTTTGTAGGATTTTGTTTTAGGCAAAAAAGAAAAGAAAAAATGCTTCATGATGAAAAATACGCGCGTTTTCTTAAAGCTCCGCGGAAAGCGCGTAAAGGTTTGATCCAGGCAAAATTGTGTTTAGAGAAGAAAAATTTAACGCTATTTTACGATTTGATTTTTAAAATATTGCAAGAATATTTTGCGGGCAGGTTTAATCTGCCAAAAGGAAATATTACGGTACAAATTATTGAAGATAAAGTTTCTTCTCTCATCCGGAATGAGGATATGTTTAACCTGCTAAGAGACGTTTTTTCAAAGTGTGAAATGGCAAGGTACGCGTCATCATCCCTGGCCGAAGAAGAAGCCTATCAGATGTTTGATAGTGTAAAACGGATCATTGACTATATGGAAAAGGTGAAACTGTGATGAAAATAAAAACGATAATTTTTGCGTTATGCATGATTTGTTTTTGTTCTTTTTCAGGTAACGCGTGGGGTGAAAGTGAGCCGGATTTGGTAAGCCCGCAAAGGCAATTTGCAAGGGGTAACGATTATTATGAAAAAGGTGACTATGATAACGCGATAAAAGAGTATACGAATATTATTTCACAGGGATATGCAAGCGGGGATATCTATTATAATCTTGCCGGAGCTTATTTTAAAAAAGGAAATCTTGGGAAAGCTATCTTGAATTATAAACGGGCAGAGTTTTTTATGCCGCGTTCAGCGGATCTTAATGCTAATTATAGGTTTGCTAAAAACAATATTAAAGGAAAAATTGTTCAGGATAAAGGTGTTTGGGCATGGCGTCCGATTAGGGTGTATTCGAGTTTTTTTACTATAAATGAACTTACAATACTGTGCTCGGTAATGTATTTGGCTATACTTGTTATGTTTGTTATTACGATGATGTTTCCCCAAACAAAAAAGTACCGTTTATGGATTAGCGTATTTCTTGTTTGCGGGGTTTTGTTTACATCGCTTATCATTTTTCATAAGACAAAGGATATGAAATCACTTGCCGTAATAACCAGCCCTACGGCCGAAGCATTGTTTGGCCCGTTTGAATCCGCAACTAAATTTTTCGAGCTTAAAGAGGGCATGATGGTGAGGGTTATAAACTCCAAAGATGATTGGTTAAAAGTCCGGCGTGGTGACGGAAAAGTCGGATGGGTTAAGAAAACACAAATAGAAAAAGTGTGGTAACTCCACACATAGGGGCGGGGTTTCCCCGCCCTAATGGTGGATGGGGCGGTTTTAATCATGAGAAAAAAGACGTTTAGAGAAAAATTGGAAAGAGATTTAGTGCTTCTTGATGGGGCTTTTGGAACATACGCGGAATTTTTAGGGCTTTCGAATGAAAATTTTAAGGATAACCCGGGTTGCATGGAATACCTTTCTGTTGCTTCGCCTGATTTTATCCGAAAAATTCATAATGATTATTTAGAATCCGGGAGCGATGCAGTCGAGACAAATAGTTTTGGCGCTAATGTCATCAAACTTGCGGAGTATGGATTGGCGAAAAAGGTTTATGAGCTTAATTTATCCGCGGCAAAAATAGCGCGTTCTGCCGCGGATCAGTTTTCTTCCGAAACGCATTTAAAATATGTTGTAGGCGCTATGGGCCCTACAGGAAAACTTCCTTCATCCACAGATCCGGTTTTAGGAAATATTACTACGAGTGAACTTGTAAAAGTTTTTTATGAACAGGCAATAGGTCTTATTGACGGAGGAGTAGACGCTCTTTTAGTTGAAACAGGCCAGGATGTTTTGGAAATGAAGTGCGCTGTTATCGGTATAAAAGAGGCCATAAAAGAGCGTCGCAGAGACATTGTCATTATGACTGAAAGCACACTTTCAAATAACGGCAGAATGCTCTTGGGTACGGAAATATCCGTGTGTATGACGGTATTCGCGTATATGGGGGTTGATGTTATCGGCATAAATTGCAGTACTGGTCCCGTCGAAATGGAGCGAACTATTGCCAATTTAAGTAAAAATTGTCCTACTTTTTTTTCCGCAGTACCAAACGCGGGGCTTCCTATAGAGTCCGCTGGCAAAACTATATATCCGCTTTCGCCAAGTGAAATGGCGCGTATTTTGTCGGGGTTTGTGAATAAATACAGCTTAGACGTAATAGGCGGATGCTGTGGGACGACGCCGGCGCATATAAAAGCAATTCGTGAAACGCTTGGTAAATGTAAGAAACGTAAAAGACCGGGAAATAGGCATTACGCGAGTTTTTATAAAAGTTTTGATTTAAAAGAAATAAAACGTCCTTTAAAAATAGGAGAAAGGATTAATACTCAAGGGTCTAAGCATACAAAGGACCTTTTAAAAGCCGAGAACTATGACGGTATCGTGGAATTAGGAAAACTTGAGGAGAAGCAGGGCGCCGGGATACTTGATGTTTGTAGTGTGCTTACAGAAAGGCGAACTGAAAAAAAAGATTCTCTTGTAATTACGAAAAGGCTTTCCGAGAGTGTTGAGATCCCTTTAATGATAGATTCCACGGATTATGCTGTCATAGAATCATCAGTTGAAAATTATCCGGGCACTGCCTTTATAAATTCGGTTAACCTTGAAGATGGAGGCGAAAAAGCCCGCAAGGTATACGCTCTTTCTAAAAAACACGGAAGTTTTGTCGTGAATCTGGCAATTGACGAAAGAGGTATGGCAAAAACTTTTGAGCGAAAAATAGATATCGCGAAAAGGCTTTATGATATAGCCGTTAATGAGTATAAATTGGAGAGCCACAGACTACTTTTTGATTTATTGACGTTTACTTTAGGGACAGGTGAAAAAGAATACGCCGATGCGGCAATAAACACTTTTTCTGCAATCAGAATGTTTAAAAAGCTTTTCCCTGAAACGCTTACGGTTTTAGGTGTCAGTAACATTTCTTTTGGGCTTCAAAAAGAGGCGCGAAAAATCATAAATATGGTTTTTTTGTATCACGCCGTAAAAGCTGGGCTTGACACTGCTATAGTAAACCCTTCGGAGTACATTGAATATAAAGATATAGACAAAAAGGAGTGTAAACTCGCGGAAGACCTTATATTTAATTCGCGTCAGGATGCTTTAGAGCGGATTATAGAGCATTTTTCGAATAAAAAACCTTTGGGAAAGGATGCATCTAATGCCAAAGTACAAAAAATGTTCGGAATAAAAGAGACTCTGCAAAACTGTATTTTTGAACGGGATAAAATCAAAGTTACGGAATTCGTAGATAAAGCTTTAGAAAAGTATTCTCCTCAGGAAATAATAAACGATATTTTAATTGACGCGATGAAAACTGTCGGAGAAAAATTAGATAGCGGAGAAATGGTGCTTCCATATGTATTACAGTCTGCTGAAGTTATGAGAAAAGCAATGGAACACTTAAATAAATTTTTTCCACATGATGCGTCTAAGCAAAAAGGAACGGTGCTTTTGGCTACGGTTTTTGGCGATGTACATGACATCGGCAAGAATCTTGTAAAAATGATTTTACAAAATAACGGATTTTCCGTTATAGACCTTGGTAAACAAGTTTCGGTGGCAAGGATAATAGAAGAGGCCAAAAGAAATAAAGTTGATGTAATAGGACTGAGCGCGTTATTAGTTTCTACTGCGCGTTACATGAAAGAGTGTGTAAACGAGATGCACAAAGGGGGGTTAAATTTTCCTCTAATTATCGGTGGAGCTCCCATAAATGAACGGTTTGCCGGAGAAATATCGTACGTGAATGGGGAAAATCTTTACGCGGGCGGAGTTTTTTACGCGAAAGACGCTTTTAAAGGTTTGTCTTTGGTACAGAGCCTTACGAACGCGGAAAAGAAAAAAGAAATTTTAGAGTTGTATCATAAAGGAATAGAATGAAAAAAAAACTAACGAATGAAGGAAATAAGATTACCCCTCCTTTTTACGGCACGCGTTCGCTGGTAAATATTTCGATAGATGAAGTTCTTCTGAGTCTTGATGAAAGAGCTTTATTTAATGTTTCATGGGGTATTAAGCATAAGGACGAACAAAAAAAAAAGAAGCTTTTAGAAAAAGAATATGAGCCTTTACTGAAAGAACTTAAAAACGAGGCTATTCGAAAAAATTGGCTTGAGTTAAAAGCAGTCTATGGATATTTTAAGTGCCGTGTTCATGATGAAAAGATGCAGATTTGTAATGCAAAGGGTAAAGTGATTGAAGAAATACACTTTTACCGTTCAGAAGACGGATTTAGCCTAGCGGATTATTTTTGCAAGGGAGAAGAGCAGGAAGACTTTGTAACGTTTCAGGCGGTAACTATTGGTGATAAAGTTAACCACGCTATACATTTGCTGAATGAAAAAGAAGAATTTACGCGCGCGTTTTTACTTCATGGACTAAGCGCCCAAATCGCGGAGGCTTTAGCAGTATATGTGCATGGCATTATCAGGAAAGACTTAGGGCTTGCCAAAGGGCAAGGCGCGAGATATAGTCCTGGATACCCTTTGTGGAGTAATATCGAAGACCAAGTGAAACTATTTAAAATTCTGGACATTGAAAAATATATTGGCGTAGCATTAACTCCAGGATATCAAATGGTGCCGGAATATTCTACAACAGCAATGATAATTAGGGACAACAGTCACCATTCTAAGTAAAGCAATTCCCCCCTTTGAAAAAGGGGGTTAGGGGGATTTTTTTAAACAAGGAGTAAATTATGCCAGAATGTAAAATAGAAGCAAATAAAAAGATATGTAACTGTTCGTATGAACCATGTTCAAGAAAAGGTTTGTGTTGTGATTGTCTGCATTATCATAGAAAAATGGGTCAGCTTCCTGCCTGCTATTTCCCTGATGATGTTGAGAAAACCTATGACCGCAGTATTGAGAATTTCATCAGAATATACCAAAATCGGTGATCAATCTTTATACTAAAAATTTATTCTAACAATAGAAAATAAATTATGAAAAAATACGATTGTATAGTAGTAGGCGGAGGGCACGCGGGGTGTGAAGCGGCTCTTGCGGCGAGCCGCATGGGCGCGTGTACTCTTCTTGTTACTTTTCAAAAAGATAAAATTGGGTACACTTCGTGCAACCCTTCCATAGGCGGTGTGGGGAAAGGCCAGCTTGTAAAAGAGATAGACGCTTTAGGCGGTGAAATGGCAAAAGCTACTGACGCGAGTTTAATACAGTTTCGTATGCTGAACTCGTCAAAAGGTTATGCCGCCAGGTCGTCCAGGGCTCAAATTGACCGAGCGCTTTACAATGAATATATGCTGAAAGTTTTGTTATGTCAGGAGAACTTGAATATTTTAGAAGCTGAAACTACCGGGGTCTTAGTCGAAAAAGGTGTTTGTAAAGGAATTAAAACGCACCGCGGCGAGGAGATAAAAGCGCCTAATGTGGTGCTTACGCCGGGCACGTTTATGAATGGTACTATACACATTGGACTCGAACACACTTCCGCTGGGCGTATTGGTGAGAAAGCTTCTAAAGGCCTGGCAGAAAATCTTTCGGAGTTGGGGTTTAGAGTCGGAACTTTAAAAACTGGCACCCCGGCGCGTCTGGACGGTAAAACTATTAATTTTTCGGTTATGGAAGAACAATTCGGGGATGAGGAAATAATTCCCTTATCTTTTTCAACCGAAAAAATTATGCTTCCTCAAAAATCGTGTTACCTCACACGGACAAACGAAAAAACGCATCAAATAATCCGTAACGCCTTAGACCGGTCACCGCTTTATACCGGTAAAATTAAGTCTCGGGGCGTGAGGTATTGTCCTTCAATTGAGGATAAAATAATTAGGTTTCCGCAGAGAACTTCGCATTTGGTATTTGTTGAACCGGAAGGGTTAGGTCTAGATGAGTATTATCCAAACGGGATCTCAACAAGTTTGCCTCAGGACGCGCAGGAGGAGATGATTCACAGCATAAAAGGGTTGGAACGCGTTACAATTAATAAACCCGCGTACGGTATTGAATATAGTTTTGTCGACCCGTTAGAATTAAAAGCTTCGCTCGAAACAAAAATTGTGTCAGGTCTTTTTATGGCGGGACAGATAAACGGCACAACCGGGTACGAGGAAGCCGCGGCTTTAGGGCTTATGGCCGGAATAAACGCGGCTTGCAAAGTGAAAAAGAATAGTCCCATTATTTTAGACAGGTCGTCAGCTTATATAGGCGTTCTTATAGATGATCTTGTAACTAAAGGCACAAAAGAACCTTATAGAATGTTTACTTCACGAG